>JALXCG010000782.1 GCA_026991065.1 Gemmatimonadota bacterium
GCCAGAAGGCGTGCTCCGGAGGTCTGTCCGGGGCCGGCGCCCGGCGCCCGCGGAAAACGGGGTGGCGGCATGAACCAGCTTTGTTCCACTCCGCAGGGAATCAGCGGCAGACGCGAGCGGTCAAGCTCCGGCGCCAGTCGCTGCAGGTAGCGTTGGTTGTAGCGGCTGATCACGCGAACAAACGCCGCGCGCCGCAGCTTGCGCGCCAGTCCCGCCGATTCCTTGAAAATGTCGTGGGCATGGGCCGCCGCGGAGAAGGGCAGCGCGGTCAGCTCAGCGGCCAGCAGCACCACGGTCGCGGGGTGTCCCAGGTAGGCGGCGTGCAGATGCTCCACGGCGTGCCGGCGGGCGACCCGGGCGACCGCCGGTGCCAGCAAGAAAGCCGCCCAGTGCTTGTAGCGGGCCCGCCAGGAGCGGCGAGGCCGATCCTCCCAGCAGTGGCGGGCCATGGCGATCAGCCGGGTGGGGTGGCGGAACAAGGCGGCGCCGAAGGCGGCGCAGGCGCTCGTCGGCGAAACAAACCGGACCCGCGCGGCGAGTTCCCTGGCCCGAGGCTGGAGAACCGCGACCCGGCGGCGGGTGAGCGCCAGCACATACAACTCCACGCCGGCGGCGTCGAGAGCGGCAATCTCGTCCAGGAGAAAGGTCTCGGTGACGGTCGGGAAGCGCGGCAGGAGATAGAGGACCCGGGGCCTTGGCGGGGTAGCTTGGAGGGCGACCATGAGCCAAGGGTAGCGCGGGCGAAGCGGGCATGTCGCGCGGGAAAGAGTCGCGAGGTTTCGTGTCGACAAAGTGTCGAAGTGCTCGACAATAATGTCGAAAGTGGCTTGAGGGGGCTCCGTTCAAGTTCGATCGCAACGACGCAACATTTGTGAAAACAGGCAGTTGAGAGATGCTGTCAGATTGGCACGGCGTCTGCAATGAGAGTGGATCCCCGAGCGACGATGGTCGTCGCCGGGTTTGATCACTTCCAGCGGAGGTTTCCATGAAGAATCTGCGTCGTCTGAGCCTGGTTCTCGGTGTTGTTGCTCTTAGCGTTGGTGCGACCCAACTGACCACTGCACCGGCATTCGGCCATGAGCGCCCCTGTGTGGAGCGCTGCCGCAATCATGCGCAAGAGACCTATCGTCACTGCATGCGCGAGCACAACGATCCCGATCGCTGCGCCACGCACGCCCGCGAAGAGTATCGCAAGTGCCTGCGGGAGCACTGCCAGTAGATCGCTATCGCCCGCGCTTCCGGGCCGCGCCCGGCGGCGCGGGCAAGCGATCCCCGGCCCCGCTCTGCCCTGCCGGCGGCGGCACCTCATGCTGGAGAGAACGCGATGCGAAAGAACGAGTGGTTGATGCCCCTCCTGGTTGTCGGGCTGAGTCTGGAAGTGGGTTTCCAGGCGTGGCGGAACCATGAGTTGCGGGGAGAACTGGAGCAGCTGAAATCCACCTCCAGCAGACCTGGTGCAACTCCCCGGGGGGATTCCGAAATCGCCGCCGAAACCGGCCGCAAGGCAACTCCATTCCAACTTGAGAGTGCCGCCGGACAGACCCTGGCGATAGGCACCGGACCGCAATTCCTGGTGTTTTTCTCAACCACCTGCCCGGCCTGCGAACTGGATGCGCCGACATGGGGTGAGCTATACCGCGACTATGCCGCCGCCAATGTGGACTTTGTCGGCGTTTGCGTGCACGCGGGGGAGACGTCGGCGCAGAGTTTCGCCGCTCATTGGGATCTTGGTTTCCCGGTGGTTGCCGAGGCCGGACCCGAGATTATCGACGCCTACGGCGCGGACTACCTGCCGAAGCGGGTCCTGATTGATGCCGGGGGGCAGATCGTTTGGGCGGATGCTCCCGGCAGCCCGCTGGGGCAAGAGGGCGAGGCACGGATGCGTGAGATCCTGGAGCAGATGGCTTCGTAGGGAGGGCTGCGGACCTGCTCACGATCGACGCCGGCGGCGCGGATTGTCGATGCCGTGCTTCTTCATCTTGTAGCGCAGCACTCGCTCGCTGATCCCCAATTCGCGGGCGGCCCGCGTCTGAATCCAATCGGCGCTCTCCAGGGCGGCGATCAGTACTTCCCGCTCACTGCGTTGCAGGGTGGCGCTCTTTTGCCCCGCGGGATTCCGCAGCCACGGGGGCAGATCATGCTCTGTCAGGCGTTCCCCGGAGGCAAGAACCACCATCCCTTCCAGCGTGTTCTCCAATTCGCGCACATTGCCCGGCCAGTCGTAGGCGAGCAGCGCATTGGTGACTTCCGGAGAGAGGCCGCGAACCGCATGACCGGTGCGTTTCCGGAGGGATTCCAGGAAATGGGCGGTGAGCAGGGGGATGTCGCTGCGCCGCTGGCGCAGGGGCGGAAGCTGAATCGGCACGATGTTGATGCGGAAAAAGAGGTCCTGGCGGAAAGTGCCGGCCGCGACCGCGTTTCGCAGATCTTCGTTGGTGGCGCAGATGACCCGCACATCGACGTGACGTGAGCGGTTGTCGCCCACCCGGCGCACTTCGCCTTCCTGTAGCACGCGCAGCAGGCGGGCCTGGAGGGGAAGGTCGAGGTTGGCGATCTCATCCAGCAGAATGGTGCCGCCGTCGGCGGCCTCAAACAGGCCGGGCTTCTCCTGAACTGCGCCGCTGAATGCGCCGCGGCGGTGACCGAAGAGTTCCGACTCGATCAGATTGCGCTGGAGAGCGCCACAATCAACCGCCACAAACGGGCGGCCGGCGCGGTCGCTTTCGCTGTGAATGGCGCGTGCCAGAACCTCTTTGCCAGTCCCGGTTTCGCCGAGGAGCAGAACGCTGGAATCGGTCGGCGCCACCCGGCGCACAATGGCGGCGATTCTGCGCATCGCCGGACTGTGGCCGATCAGATTCGGGAGTTGCCACGACTCACGGATCTCGCGCCGCAGGGACACGTTCTCGCTCCGCAGGCGCTGTGCCAGTTCGGCATTTTCCAGGGCCCGCGCGGCCAGCGAGGCAAACACCTGGAGGAAATCGGCGGCGCGCCGGTCGAAGCGATTCACCACGCTGCGATTGTCTACGTAGATGGTCCCGATCGCCTGCCCCCGGCGCAGCATCGGCACACAGATGAAAGAGACGATCCGGAACTGAACCACGCTCTTGAATTCGCGGAAGGTGGCATCCTGCTGCGCATCCTCGCTGAACAGAATGGCCGCCGAGTCGAGCGTTCGGCGCAGAATCGTGCGCGAATGGTGCACCGCGTCCTCACGAGTGGTCGCATCCATATTGCGGGCAACGCGAATCACCAGCTCTCCGGTTTCGGGGTCGCGGAGCGCAATCTGACCGCGCTCGGCACCAATGGTCTCCAGCACAATGGTCAGGGCGTCAGCAAGAAGAGCGTCGGGATCGCCGAGCCGGGTCAGCA
>JALXCG010000783.1 GCA_026991065.1 Gemmatimonadota bacterium
CTCTTCCGGCTTCTCTCCCTTGAGCTGAAAGCGCACCTTGCGCACCACATCCGCCACCGAAGAGGTCGCGCCCACGTTGCTGTGCCGTTCCAACTCACGCTGCAGATCGTTGACGTACTGAATCACCTCGGGCTCGGTGAAGACACCATCCTCATCCGCGGTCAACACCATGTGCATGATATAGGTACCGGCGAGATGCTTGTTCAGCACTACATCCGCGATCCGCACCGGGTGACTCTTCTTGAACCAGCGGACCGGATTGTCATTCACCTCCACCAGCGTCAAGCCGTAGATCGACACCGCCAGCGCAGCCACGCCCAGCACGGTCAGCAATTTGCCATTGTGGATCGCCACCCGGCGCATGATGTGCAGCACTTTGCCGGTCACGCCGCCGCCCTTTTCGCTTTCCGCCGCGGTCTGGCCGAAGTGGCGCAGCGTCTCCGGGCTCAGGAGCATGGCGTAGGCGGGCAGGAACGTGAACGAAAGCAGCCAGGCGATCGCCACCCCGATGCCCACGAAGAGGCCGAACACCTGCACCGGCGGGATCGGCGTAGTGAGAAGCGAGAGAAACCCGACCACCGTGGTCAGTGTCGTGTAGCTGATCGGCAGAAAGAGTTCATCGATGGTCGCCCGAATCGCGTCCGCCGTATTGCCGATCCGGTTGTAGCGCACCGCCAATTCCGAGAGCAGGTGGATCGAGTTCAGCACCGCGATCGGGATCAGGAACACCGGCGTCATCGAACTCATGATGTGCACCGTGTGCCCGGTCACCACCAGGAGTCCCATGGTCGCGCTCACCGTCAGCAGCGAGAGCACCATCGGCGCGATCACCACCTTGACGTTGCGGAAGAAATAGATCATCAGCAGGAAGATCACCAGGAACGCCCCCGGCGCGGCCACCGCCATCTGCTTGAACATCTCGCCGCCGAAAGTATCCTCCGCCATCGGAATCCCGGCGATGTGGTACTCCTCGGTCCCGGAATGGTCGATCATCGCCTCGATCTCACCCGCCACGCGGGCCGCCACATCCTTCGATTCCAGCGGCACGAAGATCGCGATCGCCTTCCCGTCATCCGACGCCAACTTACCACGCAGCAGCGGGTTGCGCTTGATCTGCGCGAGCACCGCCTGGGCCCCCGCGGCGGTCTCCGGCACCTCTTCGATCAGGCGCTGCACCCGCAGCACCCCCTCCGGCGTGGTCACGATATCGTCCACCTCGGTCGGCGCCATCACATCGTCGGCGATCACCCCATCGAGATCCAGAATGCCGGTCGTGAGGTTCGCCACCCGTTGCAGGGTCGCGGGATTGAAAACACCCTGCTCATCGACCACGCCCACCACGATGAAATCGTGGATGCCGAAATCCTCTTTCATCTCATCGGTGTCATGCCGTGCCGGAACCGACGCCGGGAGCATGTTCTCGGGATCGGTGTCGATCTTCAGACCGACCAGGGGGATCGCCGCCCCGAGCATGATCGTGATGATGAACGAAACCGCCAAGACCAGCTTCGGAAACCGAATCGACAGTTCGATCAGTGCTTTCTTCATTGTTCCCTCTCGATCGTTCCACAACCGGGACGGTTGCGGATACATTGCAGCACCTGGCAGACATAGGGTTGTCGCAGGTGGTAAAAGACGTGTTGACCTTCGCGCCTACACTCCAGCACTTCGTGACCCTTGAGCACCGCCAACTGTTGGCTGGTCTGTGCCTGTCCCAGCCCGGCGGATTTCGAGATCTCCGACACCGTGGCCTCCTGCCCATCGCGCAGCAGGTCGATGATGCGCAGGCGCACAGGATGTGAAATCGCCCGCAGCATTGGAGCAACTTCGCGCAGTGTTTCCATGGAGATCAGGTCGTCGTGTTCACTCATAGTGGAATAAAGATATATGAATATCCATAGATGTCAATATCTTTTGTTTCTTTTTTTGTAAGTTCTTGCAGCATCGTCAATAAAGCAGGGTTTGCGCCTGCTTCGAAAGCCCCCTCTCGCCGCCCTCTCGCCGAAAAAGGCGGCGGGCCACCCAGGGGGGCGGCCCGCCGTGAGGCACCGTGCTCTCGCTCTTGGCTCCAGACTGCTCGTGGCGCGTTGGCCGCCGGTCACGCGGTCCCGCCGGCGCCGATCGACCGGCCCGGCTCACTCCCCCGCCTGCCGCCGCTCCCCGCTCCGGCCGCGTGATACTCGTGCAACTTGTTGCGCAGCGTGCGGATCGAGATCCCCAGCAGCTCCGCCGCCCGGGTCCGGTTCCAGCCGGTCACCTCGAGCGTCTCCAGAATCAGCAGTCGCTCCACTTCGCGCACCGTCATTCCGACCTTCACCGGCAGTCGCGCATCCTCCTCCTCCGCCTCCTCTTCCGGTTCCGGAATCAGCACATTGGAGAGCGCCACAAGATCGTTGCGGCTCATCACCACCGCCCGTTCAATGAAATTCTCCAGCTCACGCACATTGCCGGGCCAGCGCAACTCCGACAGATAGGCGATCACATCCTCGGTGAACTCCACCTTCTTGCCGAATTCGCGATTGTAGCGGCGCAGAAAGTGTCCGATCAGAAGCGGCACGTCGCCGGGCCGCTCCCGCAGCGGCGGCACCTCGATCGGGACCACATTCAGCCGGTAGTAGAGGTCCTCGCGAAAACTCCCCCGGCGCACCTCCTGCCTGAGTGGGCGATTGGTGGTTGCCAGCACCCGGCAGCGCGGTTGCACCGGCGTGCTGCCGCCGACCCGGTAGAACTCCCGCTCCTGCAGCACGCGCAGCAGCTTGGCCTGCAGCGGCGGATCGATCTCGCTGATCTCGTCGAGCAGAATCGAGCCGCCGTCGGCCAGTTCGAATTTGCCGATCTGGCGCTGGTCGGCGCCGGTAAAGGCCCCCTTCTCATGGCCAAAAAGCTCCGACTCCAGCAGGTTCGACGGCAGCGCGGCGCAGTTTACCTTGATCAAGGGGCCCTCGCGGTCGGTGCTGCTGTAGTGGATCGCCATCGCGATCAGCTCTTTGCCGGTGCCGGTCGGCCCCTGAATCAGCACGGTCGAGCGACTCTCCGCCACCATCTCGATCGTGTCGTAGATCGCCAGCATCGCCGGCGAGCGGCCGATGATGCTCTGCTTGCCGAACTGCCGTGTCACCCGGTGGCGCAGTTGTCGATTCTCGCGGCGCAGATCCGCCATCTCGGTGGCGCGCTCCACCAGTGCCCGCAGCGCCTGGATCGGCAGGGGCTTGGTCAGGTAGTGGAAGGCCCCGCGCCGCATCGCCTCCACCGCGCCCTCAATGGAGGAGTTGGCGGTCATGATGATCACCACCGGCGGGGCCGGCCGTTTGCGGATCTCGCCGAGCAGTTCCAGGCCATCGGCATCCGGCAGGCCGATATCGAGCAGTAG
>JALXCG010000784.1 GCA_026991065.1 Gemmatimonadota bacterium
TTGCACAGTTGCCGCAACGCCGCGCGCCGCGAATCCGCTCAGCGGGGAGGCGGATACTTGTGCAGCTTGCGCTGTAGCGTGCGCCGGTGCAGTCCAAGGCGCTGGGCGGCCTGCGAGATGTTGCCACCGCAATCGGCCAGAACCCGCTGAATGTGCTCCCATTCCGCGCGCGCCAGCGAGGGCGTTGCGGGGGAATCGGAAACACTCGCGGCGGCACCGGATTCGCCCCGAAAGGCGGCAAGAATCTCGTCGGCATCCGCGGGCTTGGGCAAGTATTGCACAGCGCCGGCGCGAATCGCTTCGATCGCGGTGGCGATGCTGCCGTAGCCGGTGAGAACCACCACCCGGATGGCAGGGTCGAGAGCGATCAGGTCGCGCAGCAGAACCAGCCCGGAAGGCCCCGGCATCCGCAAGTCGATCACCGCGCGCGCCGGGTGGTGGCTGCGGGCCAGACGCATGGCGGTCGCGTGGTCGCCGGCGGCGAGGGCGGCAAAACCGCGGCGCTCAAAAGCGCGCACCAGTTGGGTGCGCAGGGTCGTGTCGTCGTCAACCACCAGCAGTGGGCGGGGTTCGCTGCTCATGCGCCTCCTCCAGCCGCCGGCACCGGCACCAGAGCCAGCGGAACCCGCAAAGAGACCCGGGTTCCGGCACCGGGCCGCGACTCCAGACTGAGAGAGCCACCGCTTCCCTCGACCAGAGTGCGGGCCAGGAAAAGGCCCAAACCGCTCCCCTGCCCCGGCGCCTTGGTGGTAAAGAAGGGCTCGGTGGCATGGGCCAGAGCCTCGGCGGACATTCCCGGCCCGTGGTCCAGCACCTCCAGGCAGAACTCCTCGCCCTCAACGCGTCCGGCGATCTCGACCGGTTGCTCCGGCGCCGCATCGAGCGCGTTTTCAACCACGCTGCGCAGCGCCTGGGCCAGCGTGCGCGGGAATGCCCGCAAGAGACGCGCGCGCAGCGCCGGTGGGGCGATGAACCGCGCGCGCCGCCCATCGGCAATCGGCTCCAGAGCAAGCTCAACCACCTCCGCCACAGTCATCGGCGTGGTGGCGGTGGCAGCGCCCAGGCCGGCCTCGGCGGCCAGCCCCTCCAGAGTGGCACGGCAGCGCTCCACCTGGCGGCGGATGGTGCGGGCATCCTCGGCGGCATCCTCCAACCCGGCGTGGCTGCCGAGTTCCAGCTCCAACTCCCGCGAAACCACGGCGATGGTCGCCAGCGGTGTGCCCAGATCATGCGCCGCGCCGGCGGAAAGCGAGGCGAGGGCCGCCAGGTGCTCGGTGCGCGCCACCCGCTCGCGGGCGGCAACCAGATCGCGGTCGCGGCGTCGCAAAGAGGCGGCGATCCGCGAAATGAAATAGGTCATGAACGCCGCGGAGACGGTGAATGCCCACCACATGCCGTGCAGGTGGTTGATCAGGTGCTCGCCGGAAGCCGTGGCGGAGGAGGCACCGCCCAGCCGCGGAGCGGTGAAGAGCAGAGCAAAAAGCAGCGAAGTCAGGCCGACCAATCCCCAGGTCCAACTGAGCGGCAGCAGCATCGCGGCCAGAGCGAGGTGAATCAGGTAGAGAAAGGTGAAGGGATTGAATGCGCCGCCGGTGCCGTAGAGCAGCAGACTGAAAAGCACCAGGTCAACCGCCGTCAGCAGCGCAAAACGCTCCGGCGGCATCCGCCGCTCCGGCTGCACATAGCGCCCGGCGAGCAGATTGGTGGCGATCTCCAGCAGAATGAGAAAGGTCACCCAGCCGCCCCGCAGCGGCACCCCGAGGAAAAAGACCACCACCAGAACCATCAGAATCTGGGCGGCGATCGCCGCCCAGCGCAGGCGCAACACCCAGGCCGAATCGATCGTCCGGCCGCGCTCCGGCGCCGTGGTTCGCTCAACTCTCTTCAAGACCACTCCTCCTAAAGATGAAACGCGCGCCGCAGAGGCAGAGCCACCTCCGGGTTGCCCCGCACAACCTGGAGCTTACCGCGAATGAAGGCGATCTCCGGCCGCTCTTTTCCGGCCAGGAGCGCGGCCCAGGTCCCGGCCGGCACCCGCACATGCAGATCCGCCTCATTCTCCAGCCCCTCGGTCAGCACCATCTTCCCGGCGGCGAAGTGCACCGTCCACGCGCCCCCTCCAGGCCCGGTCGCTTCCAGCGCAATGCTGGCGCGCCAGTCGGCCACCGCCGCGCCATCGAAGCGCTGCGGCAACTGCGCGGTCAACTCGCGGCAACGCGGCGCCCAGCGTTCATGGCCGCCGCCACCCAGGAATCGGCGCCACCAGCGCTGCCTGCCCCCGCCCCCGCCCCCGGAGCCGGCGCGGCGGCGACGCCGGCGCAGCAGCCAGGACCGGAGCCACGCCACCGGCCCTGAAGACGCCAGCAGCTCCTCCACATAGACCGCGCGCCCCAGCCGGTTGGAGCGTTGCGCCGCCAGATCGACCGCCAGCAGGTGCAGCCCCTCGGCGCCATCCAGACGCGGCGCGGCCAGGCCGCCAATGGCGTCGATAAAGTTGCTCAACGCCCCACAAAACCCCTCGCCCCAATCCACCGCCGACTCCTCCAGGGAGCGCACCTCGCCGTCGCGGTAGAGCGACACCGCCGGCAGATCGCCGCGCAGATGAGCGGTGCAGCGATTCACCCAGATGATCCCCCGACTGCCGACCACCTCGAACCACTCATCGTTGCTGTAGTAGGGGGCCGGAATCCGCATGTCGGGCGCCACCACAAACTGCACCGAGCCCTGGGCGGGCGCCCGCGCATAGTTCCAGTGGATCGTCGCCGGGGCATCCATGCTGCCGTCGAGGCGATTGATCCAGCCATGAACCTGGTCGATCTCGCCGCCGAGATACCAGGCCACTGCAAACATGTGGTGCCCATGGTCGAAAGTGGTCGGTCCGCCGGCGATCTGCGCCTCCCGCAGGCGCCACTTCCAGGAATCGGCCGCCACCGGCCAACCACCGCGCGCGGCGCCGACCATGCGCAACCCAACATTCAGCACCTGGCCGATCTCCCCCGCGTCGATCGCCCGCCGCGCGCGCACCACCGGCGGGTAGAAAACATAGTTCTCGCAGACCTTGAACACCACGCCCGCCGCCGCGCACGCAGCCACCATGCGTCGCCCGTCCGCCACACTGAGCGCCATCGGCTTCTGCACGCTCACATGCTTGCCGGCCGCCGCCGCCGCGCACACCATCTCGGCGTGCAGATGGGTGGGCGTCAGAATCTCCACCGCGTCCACCCGCGGGTCCTCCAACACCTCCCGCAGCGACCCATAAACTCGCACCGCGCCCCACTCCTCCGCCCGCCGCGCCGCCACCTCCGGCCGCAGATCGCAAACCCCATACAGAAGCGCCCGCGGTTCCCGCCGATAGGCCGCCGCGTG
>JALXCG010000785.1 GCA_026991065.1 Gemmatimonadota bacterium
GCTGCGGCAGCGCCCGGGCCGCCACCGACTTCCAGTTGATGTAGGCGCGCTCCCGCAGCAGATCCCATTTCCGCCCCAGGGATGTGGTCGCCTGCGGCGCGCCCGCGCCCACCCCCGCCGGAGCCGTGACGCCTCCCCGATAGTCGACCCGCACCACCAGGCGGCGCACCACATCGACCCCGCCGGAGCCACGCGGCCGCAGCGCCAGCAGGCGCAGCGGCAGGACCGCCACGCCGCGCTGCAGCGCCGGTGCGTCGGCTTCAACCCAGGGCAGAGAGGAGGAAGCGGCATAAGCGGCGGCATCCCGCTCCCAACGGCCGGCGCGGGCCACGGCGACGCCATCCATTCCCCCTCGTTCAAAAGGCACCGGCGACGGAATCGGCGCCAGGTCGACCCCCGGCATCTCGTCGACCCGTGCTTCAACCACGCGCGCCGCGGCGGTCGCACCCCGCGGTAGCGCCAGAAGCAGACGCCGGGCCGGCACCCAGGGGGCCCCGGGCTCTCCCACCATCTCCCCGGCATCGGGAAAAGCGGGCCGCATGCCACCCGCCGGGTCGGCGCTCGGCTCCAACTCCAGCGGCCCGGGTTCGAAGGCCAGGGTGACCCCGGTGGCGTCTTCCGCCAGCAGCGTGATCTCCGCCCGCGCCGCGGTGAGTGGGAGCAGTCCGAATCCGCCCAGACCGAGTGCCAGGATCCTTGCGCGCAGAAGGCTTTTCATCGATCAAACTCCAGCCGCAGACCCAGGCGATGGGTGTCGTCAAAATCCGCGCGCTGCTGAAACGCGTAATCCAGGTCGACCGGGCCCAGGCGCAGCGAAGCACCGGCGGTCAAATCACCGGTATCGAGACCCGCGCGAATCGCCACCCGTTCCGCCATCCAGGCTTCGGCGCCGACGGAAAAATCGAAAGACGCCGGTCCGGCGGACAACTGAGCGGCAAATTCCCGCCCCTCAAAGAGAGTGACCACATCAGCGGCAAGCAGAAGGTTGGAGTTATTGCGCAGTTGCCGTTGCCACGCCACCCCCAGACGCGCGGAGGGCAAAATCGCCTCGGTGGTTCCATTGCTCCAGACGACCGGAGTCAGCGTCAAATCATCCACCGCAATGCCGGCGCTCAGCCCATGGCGCAGGTCGGTCCGGACACCGGCATCGAGCCCCACACCATAGGCGCTCTCCCCCACCACATCCTTGTAGAGCAGCTTGACCGCTCCGCCCAGATCCACGCCATCTCTCCAGCGCCGGGCGCAGGTGAGAGCAAAGAGGTATTCGGCATCGGAGTCGATCCGCAGATTCTCGTAGTTCAGCACCAGCGTGTCTGCCTCGACATAGACCGGTGGACGTTCAGGATCGATGAGGCGGGTCACCGGAATATCCTGAATCCCCTGGCGGATCACGCTCAACCCGAGGAAAGTCCGCGGGCCCAGCGCCCGGGCAGCCCCCAGGTAGTCGTAGCGGACCACGCCGCCGAATCGCTCGGAGTGCAGAAGCCCAACCTGAACACCACGAACACCGGTCAGGCTGGCGGGGTTCCAGGCCGCGGAGTTGACATCGCCGGAAACCGCGACTGCCGCGCTGCCCATCCCCAATCCCCGCACGCCGACCCCAATGGCAAACGGCTCACCGGCGTATTTCGCCGCATGTGCCGTGCTCGATTGGAGAACTGCGAGGAGCAGGGCACAGCAAAACCATGGGATTCGAATCTGCATATTCGCGTCCAACTCCTTACTACTACGAAGCGGGAGAAAACGGTTGCCAGGACTCCGCGGTCAATTCTCAGCACGGCGCCCGGACCACTCACCGCATGCCGCAACTGGCGCCGGTCGGATGGCCGAAGCCGACGCTGCAACGGAAAGGGAGTGAAGATTCCGGGCAGATTTCAAAATGAACTCGCAATAACCAAGCGCCTGGCGGGGCTCCTCTCGCGGCTTCCCTGCCCGGACTCTTCGGCACCGGGGTCAGCCGCAGAGTTGGCGATGCCATTCGAGCATTTGGGAATTGGGCACGAAACATGCGCAATATAGGCTGCCAAGCAGACCAAGGGCAATACTGGAAGCGAAACGATTGGGCAGATTGCTCTATTCTTTCTATTTCAGCTTTCTGACCATCTCTTCAAATTCGGTCCGCGACCCGGGATATTGCTGTGGACGAACCAACTCTCACCACCATCAGCCGCCTCGCACCGCGTTCACTTGCCCAGCGGGTCCCCGCCTGGCTCGGACAGCGGGTCAAAGTCAACGCAGCACAGCGCAAACGCATCGTGGCCGCAGTTGCCGCCGCCCTCGCGGATGAACCCGAGAGCGCCATTCGTTCCGCGCTGGAGAGCTATGCCGTACTCGGTGATGAGTTCCAGTTCTATCCAGCTTTGCCGCTCGCCGCTCGTGCCGGGCGCGCTTTTGTTGCGGCGCTGATCAGCAAATGGGAAGTCAGTGGCGGGGAGCATCTTCGCCAGGCCGCTGCCCGCGGCCCCGTATTCATCCTCTCCAGTCACCTCTCTTACGCCGACAGCCAGTTCACCGATGCCGCGCTGGTCGCCAGCCTCGGAGTCGAGTTCGCCGACCGCCTGGTCTTCGTTGCCGGCCCCAAAGTCTATGAGGACCCGTTCCGGCGCATGGCCGCCGCCGGCCTCAACACGCTCAAGACCGCCCAATCCGCCCGCCTGACCCACAACGACGCGCAACTCTCCCCGCTGCAGGTGGCACGCGTGGCGATCGCCACGGTCAAGCGCGCCCGGGAACTCGCCGAAGCGGGGAAGTTCCCGCTTCTCTATGGTGAGGGTTCCCGCTCCCGCGACGGTCGTCTGACCTCGTTCCTGCGCGGAGTCGCTCGCTACCCACCAGCCGGAGCCTATCTGGTGCCGTTCGCCTTGAGCGGCACCGAGCGCGCCTTTCCCATGCATCAGCCCTATCTCTTCGACACACCGATTCGGCTGCAGATCGGCCCCGCGGTGAAGGTGGAGGGAGAAAACGCCTTGCCGGCCCTGGAGGAGGTTTGGCACCGCATCGCCGCCCTGTCTCCGCCCGCATACCAACCGGCCGCAGCCACGCCACCGCTGCGATGATTGCCGTGACTTCCCGGATCTTTCTCGATCCGGCCGAACTTCACTTCTCCCATGTGCGCAGCTCCGGCCCGGGCGGCCAGAACGTTAACAAAGTCGCCTCCGCCGTGCAGTTGCGCTTCTCCCCCCGGCAATCGGCCACGCTACCGCCCGCGGTCGCCAGGCGCTTGCTGCGCATCGCCGGGAAACGCGCGACCAGTGGCGGCGAAATCGTCATCGACGCCCGCCGCCGGCGCACCCAGGAAGCCAATCGCCGCGAGGCGATCAGCCGCCTGGTGGCCTGGATCCGCGAAGCTGCCAATCCAC
>JALXCG010000786.1 GCA_026991065.1 Gemmatimonadota bacterium
TTTCAAAGGGAGGCGGATCCTACGGCCAGCCGCCCCGGGGGTCAACTCAAAAAGGCGCCGGCAGCCCTCTTTTTTTTCGCGTCCCGGCTGCACGCCATTTCGGACGGTCTGGCCCTGCCCTCCCTGCGCATTTATCGGTCCTCGACCCGCATCCTTGCCCGGCATGCCTCCGGCGCGTCTTGAAAGAAGGCCGGCCTACCCTCGCGCGGGTCGAGCGGGCTTCGGTCGCCCAAGCTATACCAGGCACAGCACCACATCGTAACGGCCCGCTCCCGGTAGATCGATTCGCTGTGTCGAGGGCAGATAGCCCGTCTTTGCAACTCCGAGGGTATGGGTGCCCACCGCCCGTGAGTCGAGGACGATCTCGAATGAGCCCACACCGACTCCGGTCAGTTCGGTTGCTGTGCTTGCCAGCGGTCTCTGCTGAGCGTCCAAGAGAGTGACCCGGGCGGCACCAATCCCCCTCCCCGTCAGATGACTTCTGACATAACCATGAAGTTCGATCCGATCCCCCTTCTTGCGGTCCGGTCTACTCACAACATCCTCCGGCAAACTAGAGTCTTGACTTCAACAGCAGGAGCACAGTGAACACCATGGGGCAGCAATCTCCGTGCCAGTAAGCCCAAGCAGCCCGCCCCGCGCGAAACAACCATTTGCGGCGCCAGCGACGGTCGCAATCCGCGCCAGTTTGGTCAATTGCCCCACTGTCTCGGGGGTTATGCCGCCCGCGTGTCTGGATCCTCGACGGCGCGGCGGTGTAGGATGAGTGGGTCGCGCATCATTCACACCGTTGCTGCCCCCCATCTTTTCGCGAGCCCCTCTCGCGCCCTGGAGTCCCCGCCCCATGCCCAGATCCAGCCATCGCGCCAGCTTTGGCCTCGGCCTCATTCTCATCGCCCTGCTCGCGCTGCTCGGCGGAATCGGGGCCGGTGTGCTGGTCGTCTACCTGCGCGGCCTGCCTTCCTTAGAGGAAGTCGAAAGCTATCACCCTTCGCTGGTCTCCAAAGTCTACGCAGCCGACGGCACCACGGTCCTGGGCGAGTTCTTCGAGGAGAAACGCCTTCTCGTCCCCCTCGAACGCATCCCCCCGTACGTGCTGGATGCCGTCGTCGCCACCGAAGACCGCAAGTTCTACGAGCACTCCGGCATCGACTTCCACCGCATCCTCGGCGCCGCTCTCAGTGACATCAAATCCGGCAGCGCCCGCCAGGGTGCCAGCACCATCACCCAGCAGCTCGCGCGCAATCTCTTCCTCTCTCACGACCGGGTCTGGTCCCGAAAAATCAAAGAAGCACTGTTGGCCCTCAAGATCGAGCGCACCTACTCCAAGAACGAGATCCTCGAGCGCTATCTGAATCAGATCTACTTCGGCCACGGCGCCTATGGAATCGAAGCCGCCGCCCAGCGTTTCTTCTCCAAACATGTCGACGAACTCACCCTCGCCGAGGCCACATTGCTGGTTGGCCTGCCGGGAAACCCCGCCGCCTTCTCTCCGATTCTCCATCCGGATGCGGCCCTCGGTCGACGCCGCACAGTCCTCAACTCGATGGTCGCGTTCGGCAAACTCTCCCCCGACCAGGCCGACTCCGCGGCAGCCGCCCCACTCGAACTCAATCCCAGCCCCCGCCACCGCAACCGCGCTCCCCATGTCGTCGAATGGGTGCGGCGGCAGATTGAGCCGATCTATGGTTCCGCCCTGGTCCACCAGGGAGGGTTGCGAATCTACACCACCATCGACGCCGACCTGCAAGATGCGGCGCAGGAGTTCCTGGAGGCCGGCCTCAAGGCCCAGGAAGAGAGTCACCGCTATAGCGTGACGCGCGCAGACTACTTAAGAAGGAAGGCCGAAGGCGAAGAGTTTTCCGGCAACTTCAGCCCCTACGTCCAGGGCGCTCTGCTCGCCGTCGATCCTCGCGACGGTCGGCTGCTGGCCATGATCGGCAGCCGCAACTACGAAGAATCCCAGTTCAATCGCGCCGTCCAGGCCCCCCGCCAGGTGGGCTCGCTCTTCAAGCCGATCGTCATGGCACAGGCATTCCGCCAAGGAAAAACCGCCGCCGACATCGTCCTTGACGGCCCCATCGTCATGGACGCCGGTAGCAAAAAGCTCTGGGAACCCCACAATTACGATCACAAGTTCCTCGGACCGATCACTCTGCGCAAGTCGCTCATGCTCTCGCGCAATCTCTCCACCATCCGCGTCGCGTTGGAGGTCGGCATCGAGCCGATCATTGCCCTGGCCCGCGAGATGGGAATCACCGCGCCGCTCCCGCCCGTCCCCTCGCTCGCCATCGGTGCCGGCGACATCACACTCTGGGAAATGATCCGTGCCTACACCGTTTTCGCCAATCACGGAGTCCTGGTTGAGCCCTACGGCATCGAGCGAATCGAGGATTCCTCCGGCCGCATCCTCGAAACCTGCCAGCCACAGCGCCGCGCCGTCCTGAGCGAAGACGTCGCCTACCTCACCACCAGCCTCATGCGTTCCGTGATCGACGAAGGCACCGGGCGTGGCGCCCGCGCCCGCGGTTTCAAACGTCCCGCCGCCGGCAAGACCGGCACCACCGACAACCATGTCGATGCCTGGTTCATGGGCTTCACGCCGGACATCCTCACCGGAGTCTGGGTCGGTTTCGACGATCGTACCAGCCTTGGCCGCCACCAATCCGGCAGCGTCGTCGCACTTCCCATCTGGACCGAATTCATGAAACGCGCCACCGTCAACCGCGCGCCCCTCGACTTTCCCATTCCCGAAGGAATCGTCAGCGAAGAGATCTGCACCACAACCGGCCTGCGCATCGGCCCCCACTGCCCCCCAGGTCGCATGGAGATCTTCATAACCGGCACCGAACCCCAGGCGATCTGCGATCACCCGCGCGACGAAACCACGGCCACCGACCCTTCGACCGACCCGAACGACGTGGATGATCTGGGTCTGGATTTCTGAGCGGACCTCCGATTCTCCTTTTGTAGGAGACCGAGACGCGCTGCGGACCGGCCCCAGCTCTCCGGGCGAACGCCCCATGCCGGATCCAAAAACCTTCTCGCCGAAGCCGCCGATCACCCAGCGGAGTCGCTCTTGGCTCCACCCGGCCGGATTCCCCCGGGGTAATCCGGCCTACGCCCGATTCAACTCCCACACCGCCGCCAGCCCGGCAAGCGTCAGCCAAGGCTCCAGGCGGTCCGCCCACTCTCCCTCCGCGGCCAGTGATTCCGCCCAACCGCCCGTGGCGATCACCGGCAGATGGCCGATGCCCGCTTCCCGTCGCACCCGCGCCACCACCCCCTCAATCAGCGCCGCCGCACCAAAAAACGCCCCCGCAAGCAGCCCCGAGCGGGTG
>JALXCG010000787.1 GCA_026991065.1 Gemmatimonadota bacterium
CCGCCTTGTCGATCTCGTCGATCAGCAACACCGGCGCCCGCTCCGCCGCGAACGCCCGCCCCACCGGCCCCAGCTTGATGTAGCGCTCCAGATCCGCCACCCGATCAGCGGCGAAACGACTGTCATTCAGGCGCTGCACTGTATCATACAGATAGAGTCCATCCTGCGCCTTCGATGTCGACTTCACATGCCAGGTAATCAGCTCCCGCCCCAACCCGGTCGCAATCGCCCCCGCCAGCAGCGTCTTGCCGGTGCCCGGCTCCCCCTTGATCAGCAGCGGTCGCCCGAGCGCGATCGCCACATTCACCGCGTCCCGCAACTCGGCGGAAGCGATGTAATCGGCAGTACCTTGAAAACGGTCGAACGGGGCCATGAACTCTCCGGCGCGGGGTGGGAAACAGCGATGAATGCACCATCATAGTGGAGCGCGCATCGATTTTTTCACCTTTTTGAACCGCTCCGGCATCGCCCTTCGACCCGCGCCGGCGCAACGCCGGCGGCAACCAGCGCTGCGCCCACACAAGATCGGGCACTGTCGCGGCCGTGACCCCGGTGCGCCCGGCGCGGGCGGAAGCGGAAGCAGTTTCCGCCCCCACCTCGCGCCACTTCGGCCGGCCACGGCCCAAACCCGAGAGCCGTAAGCACAGATCGCGCTCCGGCTCCACCGGAAACGTCACCTGGCGACACTTCCCGCGCCGCCCGGCAACACGTAGTCCAGGAACTCCCGGGCTTCCCGGATGGTCTCTTCGAGCCCGTCGGTCACCAGGTTCTGCCCCTGCCACACCTCCGCCGCGGCGATCGCAAAGACCACCAGGCGACTCTCGCCCGGAGCCAGATCCGGCTCCCTGAAAGAGAGCAGGAAGCGCGCGTCGTTGGGATCGGCGACCTCCAGAAGATCGGGATCCGGGCCGTCCGCCGCCCAGTCGCTCAGCAAGCGGTATTTGTTGGCATCTCCATCCGGCGTGCCATCGCTGCCGTCGGGGAACGGTGTTCCGGGCCCCCAATCCAGCGCCGGATCGGCGTCCGGCAGCCACCAGTTGTAGTTCGCGCCCCACTCCAAATAGGGGTTGTCGGCGCTGGTCGGCAGATGGGCGACACCGATGCCGCTGGGCACCAGCACACCGTCGCCGATACCCGGATCCGGGTGTTCAGCATCGGCGATGAACGCCATCTCCAGGAAACCGCCCCTCCCATCGTCGAAGCGGCGGAAGCCGGTGATATCGTCCAGGCTATTGTTGAGCGCCTCATACACACTGGTTGGCGCCGGCCCGATGTCGCCGTCCCAGTAGAGACCGCAGTAGAGATCGCGCAGGGCGTTCTGCGATCGATTGTGCAGCCGGCAAAACAGCAACAGAAAGGGGGAACTCAGATCGCGCGGACCGACCAGCGCCATGTCGACATCCACGCCCAGCGGCGCGTGCTGCTCGCGCGACCATTCGCACGCTTCAAAGCGATCGGAGAGCCGGGTGCCGAGCGAAGTTGTGAAACGGGTGTCGCGGCGATGGACCGGTGCGTCGTCGGTGAGCACGCGCAGTTCCTCCTGCCCGCGCCACCAGCCATCATGCCCCGTCGTCACCCGGGCGGTGCCGTCGCTGCCCTTGGCCCCGATCCAGAGCGCGGCCATGTAGAGCGTTTCGACGTTCTCTTCGGGAAGCAAGAGACCGGGCCCGAGTCCCTCCTGCGTCTCTTCCATTCCGAGCAGACCGTCAGCCCCCAAGGTGGCCCAGATGCCGCCACCGTCGTGCAGCGCGGATTCGGTGGAGACCGGACAGCCTGCCGATTGGTGGTCGGCCGCGTAAAGCGGTGATGCGCTCAGTGTGAAGAGCGCCGCGGACAGCACGCTCCACCCCGGTAGATTCATGGCAACAAACATCGATTCGTCCCCTTTCCGAGCCGACTCGGCTCTTGAGCCCCGACGAGCCGACGCCAGGCTTCACCGCTTGGGCACGTCCCGGCAGTCCGCCAGTGCAGGATCTCGTCCTAAGGCACCGACCTTGCTTTGTTGCAAAAGCACGAAACGTACCAACCGCGCAAGTGTCGCAAGGGGTGGCCTGCCGCCATGGGTGAAGAAAAAAAAAGGCGATGATTGCGCGTGTTTCGCGCGCCTGCACCGGCGACAAACGCCCGGTTCGGCTGAGCACGTTTCAAAGTTATACTCCGCGCAGTTGCGGCAACCCGACGCCCCAAACGCCGCGCCACCCAGTAACCTGCTGGAGAACCCCGCATGACTCTCCGACAACTCCCATGCGGCGCCCTTCTGGGCCTGCTTCTTGCCGCCGCTGGCGGCGCCCAAGGCGACAGCTCGCTGATCATCGGCACCCAACTCAACCCGAAGGATTGGGACGGCATGGGGATGCAGGTCTTCTTCATCTCGTCGATCAACGGCGACGCGATCCCGGAGATCATCTCCAGCGCCCACTGCACCGATGTCAACGGCCCTCTCTGCGGCTCCATCTCCTGCTACGACGGCGCCGCCGACCCCGTCAGCGGCGACCACGCCCTGATCTGGCGGGTCGACGGCGATCACGCCCGCGATCAATTGGGTGAGATCGCGCGCAACTTCGGCGACGCCGACGGCGACGGTTTTGACGACATCATGGTCGCCGCGCGGCTGGATGACGAGATCGGCCCCAACGCCGGCTCGGTGCGTCTGCTCTCCGGGGTGGACGGGCAGGAGATCCTGCGGGTCTACCCCGGAGCCGGGGGAGGTTTGGTTCGGCATGGGGATGGCCGCCCCCGGCGACCTTTCCGGCGATGGCGTTCCCGACCTGGTGATCGGCGCCCCCAACCCGGACGGCGGATCGATCGCCCTCTTCTCTTCCGCTGGTGGTGAGCGATTGGCCTATTTTCGCGGACCGCGCGGCGCCCACGCCGGACGCGCCCTGGCCCCGGTTCCCGACATCGACGGCGACGGGGTCGCTGAACTGCTGGTCGGCGCGCCCGGTTTCGATGCCGAGGCGGGAGCCGCCTGGCTGTTGAGCGGAGCGCGCTTGGGGCAGGCGGGCGGAGGACGCCGCGCGCTCCTGCTGCGCTCCTGGCGCCACGATGTTCCCGGAGCCCATTTCGGCGAAACCGTGAGCGCCGTAGGGGACCGGGATGGCGATGGCGTTGCCGACGTGGCGATCGGCGCCCCGGAGGAGGACACCATCTTCTTCTACTCCGGCGCGAGCGGTGCGCTGCTCCACCGGGTGACCGGGCACGGCGCCCAGGGCGGCAACATCGACGGTGTCGGCAAAGTGCCCGTGGCTGTAGCCGGCGATCTCAACGGCGACAGCTACGAGGATCTGCTCATCGGAGAACCGTGGTACAACGAGCCGGGACTTTGGCACGTGGGCCGGGCG
>JALXCG010000788.1 GCA_026991065.1 Gemmatimonadota bacterium
CAGTCACCGATTTTTCGCCCGACGCACGCCACCTCTACCTGCTCCTGGACAAGCTGCCGGGGCTTCCGCTCTACCACCGGGCAGTGGTCATTCCCACCGCCGGCGGCCCGCCCCACACGATTTACAGCGGCGCGCTCTCCACCCTGGAGTGGGTCGATTCCAATCGCCTCCTCGCCAGCGCCGCCGGCGAAGAGGGGCTGCAGTGGCTGCTGCTCGATCGTCGTGGCAAGGAGCCGCTCGCGCTCACCCGCCCGGCTCCGCCAACGCCCGCCCTTGTCACCTCCAGCCGCTTTTTCGATCAGCTCAGCCGCTCGCGTCCCCAGGTCTCGGCGGACGGTCGTTTTCTTCTGGTCGCTTCATCCCACCTGCACGACCATCAACGGCTGGAACCGATTCTCCATTGCATCGATCTGCAGGGCAAGATCGGGCGGCATCGCCTCGGCCCGGGCACCATGCCCGCGTGGCAGACCTCCAGCCCCGGCAAAGTGGCCAATGATTGAGATCCATCACCTGAGTCATCGTTTCGGCTCCTGCATCGCGGTAGACGATCTGACGCTCGATATCGGCCCGGGAGAGATTTTTGGCCTGGTCGGTCCCAACGGAGCCGGCAAGACCACCGCGCTGCGCCTCTGCAGCGCCCTGATCCCGCCGCAGCAGGGCACCATCCTGCTCCGGGGCATCGACGTCGCCGCCAATCCTCTGGCCGCCCGGCAGGTGGTCGGCTACGCCCCCGAAGAGGCCGCGCTTTACGAGATTCTCACGCCACGAGAGTATCTGGAGCTGATCCTCAGCCTGCGGGAGATCACCCCCGCCGGGGGCCTGCTGCCAACGATCGACGCCTGGCTCGAACGCTTCGCCCTCTATGAATACCGCGACCAACGCTTGACCAACTGCTCCAAGGGCACCAAGCGCAAGGTCGCCCTGATCCAAGCGTTCATTCACACCCCACCGGTGCTGCTTCTCGATGAGCCACTCGATGGCCTCGACCCGAAAGCGGTGCGGATCTTCAAGGATCTGCTCGCCGAGCGCGCCGCCGCCGGTGCCGCAATCGTCTACAGCTCCCACATCCTCGAAGTGGTGGAGCGGATCTGCGATCGCATCGGCATCTTGCACCAGGGCCGCCTGCGCGCCTGCGGCCCCCCCGGAGATCTACTCGAACACTATGGCGCGCCCACCCTCGAGTCGCTCTTTCTCCGCCTCACCGGCGCCTCTCCTCCAACCGCGTAGCAGGTCAGATGACCATCGCCGTATAGCTCCCGCCACGACCCGCGCAGGAACGGCCGCAACGGATCCGCGATGCTGAAAACCACCGCCTCGCGCCCGGCCGCTGCCGTCGCCGCCAGCGCCGTCGCCAAACGCTCATAGAACACCCGCCCCGGCCCCTCCGGCCGCAACGGTCGGTAGAGATAGACAAAGTCCGACCCCAGCGCCGTCAACTCCTCCACCGAGAGCGTGCAGAGGTCCCTCTCCACCCAGCGCACCCGTTCCGCCTCCACGCCGAGCCACTCGCACAACACCTTCCCCGCCTCAATCATCCGGCTGGAGATCTCCACCTGGACGCTAAGCCGATGCGGGAAGAGCGCCTGCACCAGGAGCCCCTGCAACCCGTTGCCGGCCCCCAGATCGACCAGACAGGTGTCCGCCCCGACCCAGGGCCGCGCCCTCAGAATCGGCGACACACCACCGGCGTGGCACCAGTAGCCGCCACTCTTGTCGACCCGGCGTCGCTCCTCGCGGGTGTAGGGAGCTTCGTAACCGTGCAGATGGGCGTAGAACTCCAGGAACGCCTCTTCCAACTGTTCGGCGACCGCCTCCTCCTCCGCGCGGGTCGCGCTCGCCGGGCTCACTACCCGCGCCAGCCGCCCCCGCAATCGCTCCCGCAACTCCACGGCGTGCGGGTAGTAGCCAAGAGGATCCGGCGGCGGTGGTAACTCGGCGCAGAGTCGCATCAGGCGCGCCAAGTCCGCCGCCTCCGTCGAACTCCAACCGTTGCGCCGCAACAGCCGCGCGATCACGCCGCGCTAGTCCTCAAAGGGGAAATAGTCCACCCGCCCGGCGCCAAAGCGCACCGGATCGCCCAGGTCGTCGGCATAGAGACTCAGCAATGCGCGCACATCCTCGCCGCTGAGCGTCGGATCATAGGCTTTGTAGCCGGCCGCCACTCCCACCACCGCCGGGCAGGCCATGGAAGTCCCGCTCATCTCGCCGTAGTTCTTCGGCAGCAGCCCCATCAGGTTCCACCACGTGTTGTGATCGGGCAGCGTCGAGAAGATCTTGTCGCCCGGGGCAGCCACTTCAACATTCTCTGTCCCATAGGAGGAAAAGTTCGCCAAATGGGTGCAATCAGTGGTCAGCGCCGAGACCCCGACCACCTCCGGATAGGCCGCCGGGTAGTTGTTGACCTGGTTACCGGAGTTGCCCGCGGCCGCGATCACCAGAGTTCCCTGCGCCGACACCTGCTGGATCGCGTCGTGCATCGAAGCGATCGGACTGGTCCCGCCGAGGCTCATGTTGATGAAGTCGGCCCCGATGTCGCCTGCATGAAAAATCGCCGCGACGATGTTCGACGTAAAGCCGATCCCAAACTGGGAGAGCGCCTTCAACCCCACGAGAGTGACCTGCGCCGACCCGGCAATTCCCACACCATTGTTGGTTATTGCGCCGATGATCCCGGCGACATGTGTCCCATGGCCCATGTCATCCTTGGGGCGATCATCGTTGTTGACAAAGTCCCAATCCAGATCGCGATCGATATTGGCGTGCAGATCCACGTGTGAGATGTCGATCCCGGTATCGATGATCGCCACGATCACGTCGTGATTGACCGGTACGTGTTCCCACGCCGCTTCCGCATCCACGCAGGCCGGACCCCACTGCTCGCCGTAGAGAGGATCGTTGGGAACCATCTCTGCTCCGACCTCGCCGGCGGCCCCCGGTGTCGCGATCACCTCACCGGCACGGGCACGTGCCATCCATGCATCGTATTCGGGAATCCGCTGCACCGTGTCGCGCTCCAGATAACGGGAAAGAGCCACGATCCGTGGATCCTGGAGCGCCGCCTCGACCTCTTCCGCCGGCACCGCGACCGTCACAAAGCGGTGGTGAGCGATCGCCCGCACCAGCTTGCCCTGATGCTCCCGGGCCATTACCCGCACCACCTCATCCACCATTGCCGGCGACTGAGTGCCGATGTTCAACCGCACCATCTCCGCTGTCGCGGAGAGAGAAAAAGTACCCAGACACACCGAAGCCAAAACCAATGAACGCCGCACGACAAACTCCGTTCTCTCCCCGACCGCGGATGCGGGGGGGAACAAAAACAAGGGGGGGGAGCACGGG
>JALXCG010000789.1 GCA_026991065.1 Gemmatimonadota bacterium
GGAATCGCCCTCAGCGCTCCTGCTGATCGACGAGGTCCAGGATCTTCGGCCTCTCCGGCTCGCCGTGCATATAGGGGAGTTCCTCCAGCTTGCCGATGCCGATGCCGCGAACCAGGACCTTGCCGTTGTCGGGGTAGACACAGATCTCGGCGGGATTGTGGGAACCGATCGCCAAATAGACGAGATCTTCGTCGAAGGGGTTGGCGAGCTGATGCGCCGTGCCCGTGCCGGCCGGACAGGAGATGCAATCCCCGGGCCCCACTTCGCGCAGCGGCTCGTCACCGTAGCGGAAAACGCCCCGCCCCGAGAGCACGTAGAAGACCTCATCTTCATGCCGGTGATGGTGGAAGGGCACACAGACGCGCCCGGGCGGCACGGTGGTGCGGTTGACGCCCAGCGAACCACCCCGCGGGCGCATGGAGGGGGTCAGGGGCACGTAGGTCCCACCCCAATGGTCGCCGGAGAGCTGTTTGATCTCCTCCAGGTCCTCGGCGTTGACGATCTGTGGTGGTGTATCTTCGGCCATTCTGCCTCCAGAACTCGGTACAGTGTCGATTCTCTCGAAAAAATGCAACTGTACCTGGAGCGTGCGCGCGGGCCAACGCCCTTTCCGCGCGGGCACGACCCCAAATCAACGCGAGACACGTTTTGCGCCTCGTGCAACCGCGTCTCGCCACCCAAACCGCCGCACGCCCTTGCCCACCCAGACGGCGCCGATCAAATCCGCTCGCCCGTGCTAAGCTGGCGCAGCTCTGCTTCGGTGAAGGATGCGAAACCTTCGCCGGGTTGACGGGAAGCCGGGCGCCTGTGAAAGGTGTCTTCTGCAAAGGAATCGGTGGGGTGCATCCCACCCAAAGAAGAGGGTAGAGATGAAAGAGACATTCGCTGCGCTGCTGCTGTGGTTCACCCTGGTCGCTGCCACCTCCCCGGTGTATGCACAGCAATCTGAAGCGGTCTATCTGCAAGCCCGGCAGGCGTTCTGCCAGGTGGATCAGGATTCGCTGGCGGTGGCCTCGGTCACTGGGCTGGTGCTGCGCCGCGATGTGGCGGAGTTCCGGCTGGACCGGGGGCGGCTCTACCTGCGGCCGCCGGTGGCCGGGCGCGATTGCGCGGCGCTCTTTGTGGGGCAGGGCAGTTTCTCCTTCACGCCCCCCACGCGGGTGGAGCGAGAGCAGTTGGCGCGGTTCTTTGAGCAGGAGTCGCTCTCGCGCGAGTTCAACTTCCTGTTCCTGGTGTTTGCGGACTCCACCCTGCAGGAGTTGCAGAATGCGCTCTCGTTTTCGCGCGGGAAGCTGGAAAAAGCGGAGCGCAAGGCCCTCAGGAAAGCCCTGGACTACAGCTGCTGGGAGCAGCAGGCCCTCTATCCGCCGGTTGCCGATCGCTTGCTGGGCGGGCGCCAAGATGGCTATTTTCTGGCCCAACTCGCGGAGGACATTGACCAACCCCTGTTTTTCGAGATCGATCCGCGGCGGGTCGAGGAGGTCCGCCTCCTTCAGCGGCCGCGCACCGAGCGCTACGCCTCCGCCATGGAAACGGTGTGCCAGTTTCACCGTCAGGCGGACTACGAATCCGGGCGGGATCTGGCCCTGGAGCAGAAGGCGGACTGGCGCGTGGAGCGGTACAAGATAGACGCGGAGATCACCCATGATCTCCTCTTCTCCGCCGCGGCGGAGTTGCAGGTCAGCGCCACCGCGCAGCAACCGTGGCTCCATTTCTGGCTCTACGATGGCCTGGAGGTCTCCTCGGTGACCCGCGAGGATGGCGGCGCGGCGTCTTTCTACAAGGCGCCGGACAGCCCCGATCTCTGGGTGCGGTTGGACCCGCCCCTGCAGGCCGGAGAGACGGCAAAGCTCACCCTGACCTACGCGGGAGAGTTGATCGACCGCACCGGGGACTGGTTCATTCTGCGCTCTTCGGTGGGGTGGTATCCGGTCATGGAATACGCCCAGGAAAAGGCGGATTTTGATCTCACCTTCCGCCACTCCAAGAAACACACTTTGGTCGCGGTGGGGGAACCGGTCTCCTCGGAAGAGCAGGGGGACCAGGTGGTCGGCCACTGGCGAACCGCCCACCCCATCCGCAACGCTTCGTTCAACATCGGCATCTTCAAGCAGCACCAGATCAACGACCCGCGGGTGCCGGAGATCACCGTGCTCATGAACAAATATGGCCACCAGGAACTCAAGCAGTATCTGGCCCAGCAGGGGATCCTGTCGGGCAAGAACATGGAGGAGCAGGTGGGGGCGGACGTGGCCAACAGCATCGCCTTTTTCCAGACTGTGTTTGGGGAGAGCCCGGTGAAGCATTTCCTGGCCACCGAGATCCCCGGCGGCCACGGCGAGGCGTTTCCGGGGCTGATCCACTTGAGTTGGAGCACCTTTCAGAACACCCAGGCCTGGGGCGCGGACGAGATCTTCCGGGCCCACGAGGTGGCGCACCAGTGGTGGGGCATCGGCGTGGATTACCGGACCTACCATGACCGCTGGCTGAGCGAGGGGTTCGCCGAGTACTCCGGACTGTGGTACATGCAGGCGGTCAAGAAAGACAACGCGCTCTTCTTTGACAAGCTGAAAGAGTGGCGCAAGCAGATCATGAGCAACCGCCGGGGTCTGCTCAGCCGGGGCCAGGAGGCGGGCCCCATCTGCCTGGGGCACCGCACCTCCAGCAGCCGCACAGCGGGGGACTATGACCTCATCATCTACAAGAAAGGGGCCTGGGTGCTGCACATGTTGCGCAACATGATGATCGACCTCAGGACCATGAATGAGGACCGGTTCATCGCCATGATGCGGGACTACTACACCACCTACGCAGGGAACTCAGCCTCCACGGAGGATTTCGCCCGGGTCGTCTCCAAACACTTTGGCGAGGAGATGGGCTGGTTCTTCGATCAATGGATCTACCACTCCGCCATACCCACCTACCACTTCTCCTACCACACCGATCCGGTCGACAACGGCAAGTTCAGAGTGCGCTGTCGCATTCGCCAGGAAGGGGTGCCGGGGACGTTTCGCATGCACCTGCCGGTCAAGGTCGATTTTGGCCAGAATCGCTATGCGCTGCTGCGGGTGACGGCCGCCGGGGAGGTGTCCGAGTTCGACCTGCCGCTCATGCCGGCCGAACCGAAGAACCTGGAACTCAACATCTTTGAGTCGGTTCTCTGTGAGGTCAAGAAAGAGAAGTGGCGCGACCACTGATGGGGTTGGTGACCGGTGCCGCGGCGCTGTTTGCCGGGGTCGATCTCGCCGGTGCCGCTGGAACCGCCGGTGGATGGCGCCAAGGATGGAGAGTAGGGCTCGGCCGGGCGCGGGGCGCGGGCGCCGGGCCGAGCCCTAC
>JALXCG010000790.1 GCA_026991065.1 Gemmatimonadota bacterium
GTGGACACCGACGCGGGCGCGGAGACCGGCGCGGACGCCGCCGCTGGGCTGGAGCCGATGCCGGCAGCGGAGCAGTTCCGCGCAGTGGTCGGCCAGGGCGCGGAGGCCCGGATCGCGGGTCGGATGGCGCGGGTCGGCCGTCCCGGTTTTGCGGGGCCCGGCGGCAACGGGCAAAGCAGCGGGAACCGGAACACCGACCAGCAGAAGAGCGCCCACACCCGCGTGCAGGTGGCACTGGACGAAGAACTGCTCGGAGCGATTCTGCTCGCCGATCGCGTCCGGCCGCACGCCACCGAGGCGATCGCCCAACTGCATGCACTGGGCATCCAAACCCACCTGCTCTCCGGCGATCAGCAGGCGGTGGTGCGGGCGGTCGCCGCCGAGGTCGGCATCGATCACGCGCAGGGGGAACTTTTGCCGCACCAGAAGGTAGAGGCCCTCGAAGCGATGCATGCGGCGGGCCGAGTCACCGCCATGGTCGGCGACGGGCTGAATGACGCACCGGCCCTGGCGGCGGCGGATGTCGGTATCGCCATGGGCGGCGGCGCCGATGTCGCCATGGAGAGTGCCGCGATCACCCTGATGGCGGATGATCCGCGCGCGGTCGCCGCGGCGATCGAGCTGTCGCGGGCCACCATTCGCGTGATTCGGCAAAATCTGTTCTGGGCATTCGCCTACAATCTCGTCGGCATTCCGCTGGCGGCGCTGGGGTGGCTCAACCCGATGATCGCCGCCGGCGCAATGGCCGCCAGTTCCGTGCTGGTCGTCAGCAATTCGCTGCGGCTGCGCACATTGCCGATAAGCGTATCCACTCAAGTAGGAAAAAAGCCGTGACCCAAGAGACCCTAGAGTTCCAGGCAGAAGTCAAGCAACTGCTCGACCTGATGGTTCACTCCCTCTATAGCCACAAGGATGTCTTTCTTCGCGAGTTGATCTCCAACGCCAGCGATGCGCTCGACAAACGGCGCTTCGCCAGTCTTACCGATGCCAGCATGGCCACCAGCGAAGAGTTCGAGATCTGGATCGAACGCGACCCCGAGGCACGCACCTTGACCGTGCGCGACAACGGCATCGGCATGAGCGCCGAAGAGGTGCGGAACAACATCGGCACGATCGCTCGCTCCGGCACCCAGGAGTTTCTGCGCCGCGCTCGCGAGTTGAAGTCAGAGCATCCCGATCCGGAGTTGATCGGGCAGTTCGGCGTTGGCTTCTATTCCGCGTTCATGGTCGCCGACCGGATCGAATTGGTAACGCGCAAAGCCGGCGCGGAGGGGGCCACCCGCTGGACCTCCGCCGGCGACGGCCGCTACACCATCGAAGACGCGGAACGCGACGGGCCGGGCACCACGATCACCCTGCATCTCAAGCCGGTGGATGAAGAGGACGGTTTGCAGGACTACACGCAGGAGTGGGTGATTCGGGAGATCGTGACCAAGTTTTCCGATTTCGTTGCCTATCCGATCCGCATGCAGGTGGAGCGAGTGGAACCCGAGAAGGATGCGGACGGCAAGGTCGTGGAGGGCGGCACCGAGATCAAGCGGCTCGAAACCGTCACCCTGAACTCCATGCAAGCGATCTGGACACGCCCGGCGGATGAGGTCACAGAGGAGGAGTACAAAGAGTTCTACAAGCACATCTCCCACGACTGGACCGATCCGCTGCTGCACCTGGCCTCGAAGATGGAGGGCACGTTCGAAGCCAAGGCACTGCTCTATGTGCCGGCGCGGGCGCCTTTTGATCTCTACCACCCGGAGATGTCGCGCAAAGGGCTGCAACTCTATGTAAAGCGTATCTTCGTTCTCGATGACTGCCGCGACCTGATGCCGAACTACCTGCGCTTCATCAAAGGCGTGATCGACGCGGAGGATCTCTCGCTCAATGTCTCGCGCGAGATGTTGCAGGAGAACCGCCAGATTCGCGCCATCCGCAAGCATCTCACGAAAAAAGTGCTCGAGGCACTGAACGATCTGCGCAAGAACGATCACGAGAAGTATGTCAGCTTCTGGACTCAGTTCGGACCGGTTCTGAAAGAGGGTCTGGTGCCGTGGGGAGACGAGCGCCAGGAGCGGGTCTATGACCTGATGCTCTGCCAAACCACCGACGAGAGTGCGGAGTGGAGTTCGCTCGAGGACTATGTTGGACGGATGAAGGAGGGGCAGGAGGCGATCTACTTCATCACCGGTCCCTCCAAAGAGGCCGCGCTCCACTCCCCCCACCTGGAGGCCTTCCGCGAGAAGGGCTACGAGGTGCTGCTCCTGACCGACCGCGTCGATGAGATCTGGACCCAGCAACCGCAGGAGTTCCAGGGCAAGAAGTTCCAGTCGATCGGCCAGGGCGAGGTAGAACTGGGTAATGAGGAGGAGAAGAAGAAGACCCAGGAGGAACTGGAAGAGAAGAAGAAGACCTACTCCGAGCTGATCGAGAAGATCCAGTCGGTCCTCAATGAGCGGATCAAGGAGGTTCGGCTCTCCGCCCGGCTGACCACGTCGGCTTCATGCCTGGTGGGAGAAAAGGGCGATCTGAGTCCGCAACTGGAGGCGATCCTGCGCGAATCCGGCCAGGAGATACCGCGAGTCAAGAGGATCCTCGAACTCAACCCGAAACACGCGGTGATCGCGCGTCTCCAGGAGCGATTCGCGGCCAACGCCGATGATCCGGCGATCAGCGAGTACGCGCAGTTGCTCTATGATCAGGCGGTGCTGGCCGAGGGTGGCGAGCTGGAGGATCCGGCGGAGTTCAGCCGGCGGGTAGCGGATCTGATGGCGCAGGCACTCTGATCGCGGATCAGAGAGTCAGACGCAGTCCCAGCGCCACCAGCGTGTTGGAACTCTCGTAACGCCCGCGCGACTGCACCGCGGGCGTGATGTCACCGAGCCCCACATAGCTGGGGTGGTTATCGCTCTCGTCGACCGTCACATCACTCTGGAAATACTGCGCGACCGAAAGTTTCACCGCCCAGCCGGCCCCCAGCTCGTAGTGCAGACCGCCACTCACGCCCACCCGCTCCGACATGGCACCGACCACAAAGTTGCGGGTGGGTACCGCCTGGCTTTCATAGAGAGCCCCGAGGCTCCAGCCCACTCGGTGCCGCGGGGCCGGGTCGTGGCGCAGGCCGAGGCGCAGTGAAATCGCGTCGTCGAACTCATAACGCACCGAGGTAACGCCCAACGTATCGTCGAGCCCTTCGACCAGGATGTTGTCGGGCGTGACCACCAGACTGTCGGTGTTGCTCCACTCTTCGAGCACCCCCTCCACCTCGAGCCAGGTGCGCTCACCGATGCGGCGGGCGACCCCAAAGCGAAGGAGGTCCGCCAATTGGAGCGTGTAGTCCG
>JALXCG010000791.1 GCA_026991065.1 Gemmatimonadota bacterium
CGGACTTCTCGACATCGACGAGTCCCGCTTCGACGCCGACGACGTGGGATTGCACGGACTGGTGCGAAAACCCTTCGAAGAAGCCGGCCTTGCCGCCGCGATATCGGCGGCGCTCGAAAAGAGCGAAGGGCTAGCCGCGTTCTCTGAGCGCCTGCGCCGTGAATGGGCAATCGAGACGGGCCTTCTCGAACGGATCTATACGCTCGACCGAGGGGTCACGCAGATGCTGATCGAGCGAGGAATCGACGCAGCTTTCGTTACCGGCCACGGTAGTAATCAGGATCCGGAACGCGTGGTTGCCATCATCCGGGATCACGAGCGCGCAATGGAGGGCTTCTTCGCTTTTGTCAAGGGAGATCGATCCCTGTCGCCTGGCTGCATCAAGGAACTTCATGCTCAGCTTACGCGGAATCAGGAGACCACTACAGCGATTGATTCACTTGGGAATGTCGCCGCGATTCGACTGCTCAAAGGGGCGTACAAGACTCGACCAAACAACCCGACGCGGCCGGACGGTTCGATTCACGAATACTGCCCGCCGGAGCAGGTCGCTTCGGAAGTAGAACGTCTCATCGCCATGCATCTCAAGCATGGTAACGTCCCGTGCGAGGTTGAGGCCGCGTGGCTTCATCATCGCTTCACCCAGATCCACCCATTCCAAGATGGGAATGGCCGAGTCGCCCGTTGCTTGGCAGCCCTCGTGTTTCTGAAAGCAGGCTGGTTTCCTCTCGTGATCCGTGACACGAAGCAAGAGCGGGGTCGCTACCTTGATGCGCTCGAAGCCGCCGATCACGGAGATCTGGAACCTCTTGTCGCTGTACTTGCAGCGTCGCAGAGACGTGCCTTTGTGCAGGCTTTGGGTATTTCCGGGCAAGTCCTTCGACTCACGAAAGCGGAGCAGGTCATTAGCGCGACTCGCGATCTCCTGGCCGACCGCGAACGAGCACGCAGAACCGAGTGGGAAAAGGCCAAACAGACAGCGTGCCACCTGCTGTCGGTAGCTGAGCGGCGTTTTCAAGAAATCGCTTCCAACCTGCAAGAAGAGACGGGGATCTACTTCAAGCACGCTCGGTTTCGGGTCGACGCCGAGCCAGCAGACGGTAACCGCGGCCACTACTTTCGGTGGCAGATCATCGAGACCGCGAAGCAGTTGGACTACTTCGCGAACATCTCCGAACACCGCTCCTGGGTTCGTCTGGTTCTGCAGGCCGACTCACAATCTGAGATTCTCCTGTCTTTTCACGGAACGGGGCATCAGTTTCGCGGGATTCTTGCGGCATCGGCCTGTTTCTTCCGTCGTGCGGAAACCGAAGAGGGCGAACGGGAGATCATCGATGTCACGTCGCTGTCGTCCGAGATATTCCAGATTAACTACCGAGAGTCGCAGGTCGATGCGACGAGTCGCTTCAACGAGTGGCTTGAGGAGATCTTGATCAAGGGTTTGGAGATCTGGCGCGCGGGCATTTGAGGCCGTGTGTCCCGGCAACTCACGCACTTGGCGGTAGTGGGATGAGATACAAGCAACTGTTTTCAGAATGTGTGAATAGCCCGAACTCGCTCTCTGGTGAGCGCGCGGGAATGCTCAACTCCGCATGCGGCGGCCGGCGACGGTTTCGGTTGTGGGCTGTCGGCGGGGGTGGAGTGGCAAGGTTCAGGATCGCTCGATCATGGGGCGAGGGATGCTCCGGGAGGGAGGACTCGTGACCAACACCTCCCACAGCATTCCCCGAGTCGGCATGTTCGCCACCGTCCGCAATCGGCGTGGCGTGATCTCGGCAGTGGAACCCTTTGATGGCGACCGTGGCCGCCTCCACCTGGTCCACCTGGACTACAAGGACGACCAGCGGCCCCACAGCGAGCGGCTCCTCTGGGAGAAAGAACCCCGGCGCGCGCTTCTGGAGCCGACCGCTCTGCCCGACATCGCCGGTTCCGATCCCATGCCGGAGGCGGACTACGACGCCCTGCTGCGCGCTGCCCGCTGGACCTCCGCCTCGCCCTACCTCGATCCCGACGGCGAGGGACCGGTTCGGCGCATGCCGGTCTCCAGCCCGTTCCACGGCGCGGTCCAGGTGGAGGACTACCAGCTCATCCCCTTGCTAAAGGCGCTGCGCATGCCCAGGGTCAACCTGCTCATCGCCGATGACGTCGGGTTGGGCAAGACCATCGAGGCGGGGCTGATTCTGAGCGAGCTGCTGCTGCGCCGCCGCATCCATCGCGTGCTTATTCTCACCCCGGCCGCCCTGCGGCTGCAGTGGCGCGACGAGATGTGGGAGAAGTTCTCCCTGCCCTTCGATCTTGTCGATCGCGCCGCGACCCACCAACTGCAGCGGCGGCTGGGCATGGACGCCAACCCCTGGCGCTCCTACAGCCGCATCATCACCTCCTACCACTACCTGCGCCAGCAGGACGTACTGGAGCAGTTCCGCGCAGCGTGCCGCACACCGGATGGCTCCCCGCACCTTCCCTGGGATCTGCTCATCGTCGATGAATGCCACAACCTGATGCCGTCGGCCTTCGGTGACGACAGCGATCTCTGCCGCATGTTGCGCCAGCTCGCCCCGCAGTTTGAACACCGCCTCTTTCTGAGCGCCACACCCCACAACGGTCACACGCGCTGCTTCACGGGTCTGCTTGAAATCCTCGATCCCGTGCGTTTCAGCCAGACCGGCGAACTCAAGCCCGCCGAACGCGCCCGCATGCCCCAGGTGGTGATCCGTCGCCTCAAGCGCGAGATCAACGAGCGCAGCGACCGCCCCAAGTTCTGCACGCGGCGACCGCCGCGGGCACTGCTACTGCCGCTTTCGGCTCCCGAAGCCGCGCTCTCGGCCGCCTTCGGCGAGTTCCGCCGGGCTGTCAAGAGACTGATCGCGCGGGGCGAACGCCGTCGCCGTCGAGCGGGCAGCTTTGCGGTCGAGATCCTGGGCAAGCGGCTTTTGAGTTGCCCCACTGCCTTCGCCGAATCCTGGCGGCGCGCCAAAGAGGGCCTGCAGTTGGAGGAGGCCGCCAGTGACGCCGAACTGGCCGCGGCCGAGCGCAGCTTGCGCCAGGAGACCGGCGACGACCGCGAGGCGGAGCAGCGCCAGCAGATCGCGGCGAGTGTGGCGGGAGCGTGGCTCAAGACCGTGGCCGACGAGTTGCGCGGCGAGATCGACGCCATCGACCGGGCGGTGGCCGCCCTCGGCTTCGACCTGGACCGGGGCGACATCTCCGACCAGGATCCCGCTCATGACTCCCGCTTTACGGCCCTGGTCGCGCTGATCGATGAACTCCTGCGCGAGGACGGCCGGTGGAAGGACGACGAGCGCCTGGTGGTCTTCACCGAGTACAAGAC
>JALXCG010000792.1 GCA_026991065.1 Gemmatimonadota bacterium
ACAGACCGACGCCGGGCGCTTCGCCACCTGTTTCTTCGCTCACTACGATCCCGCGCGGCGCCTCCTTACAACCTGCTCCGCGGGCCACGATCCACCCCTGCTCGGCGTTCCCGGCGCGGCGCCGCGGCGGCTTTCCACCGGCGGGCTGCTGCTCGGCGTGCTGCCCGGGGCTGACTACGAGATCGAGTCCCACAGCTTCGCCAACGGGGCCTGGCTGGCGATCTACACCGACGGATTGACCGAAGCGCAAGCTCCAGCTCCCTCTCCCGACGAGGATGGCGAGGAGTTGGGGCTGGAGCGCCTGGAGGGAATCATTGAGCCACTCCTGAGCAGCCCCTCACTCACCACCTGCGCGGAGCAGGTTCTGGGGGCGGTGGATGCATTCACGCACGGCAGCCCCCCGTCCGACGACCGCACCCTGCTGCTGCTGCGAGCCACGCATGACGCGGGTTGAGGTTTTCATTCAGCGGCGGCGGCGGATGCTGGCATGGGCGAGCCTGGTGCTGCTCTCGCTCCTGCTGATCTGGATGATCCGCTATGATCCCACGCCCTATCTGCGTGGCCCGGCGCCCTTTCCGGAATGGCGCTGGAGCTACTATTTCAAGCCCACCCTGCCGCGCTTGTGGCCCCTGGGGCTGTGCGCTCCCGGGCTCCTGCTCCTGCTCGCGCTGACCGCGCGGCGCGCTTGCGCAGCGCGCCGCTGCACGCGCCTGCTGCTTCTCCTGGCCCTGCCTTTGGGAGTCGGCTGGCAGTTGGCGCTCTGCAATCTCGAGGTTCACGGCGCCACCGCGACACTCGTTGCGCGCATGGCCAACCCGCTCTTTTCCTCTTATCTGCATGCCGCCGATCTTCCCGCCGCCCGAAATCCGCGCGCATTCCTCTCGGACTACCGGAGTTTGCAGCCGGAGCTGGCTCGCTGGGCGCCCCACGCAGCCACCCATCCGCCGACGGCAACACTCTTCTTTCGCGGCGGAATCACACTCTGTGAACAGACTCCGGCGCTGCGCCGGCTTCTTCTTGCGCGGATCACAGCGGCCGGCGTGGATTCATCCCGCTTTCGCCCCCACCTCTCGCCGGCGGCGCTGGCCGCGAGCCTGCTGCTCTCCTGGGTTCTGCTCACACTGAGCGCCGCCACCGCCTGGCCCCTCTATCTCATGGCCAAGCACCTGCATGGGGACCGCCGGGCCGCGACCCGCGTGGGCATTCTCTGGCTGCTCTTGCCGGGCCCAACCCTCATGGTGCCGGAACTCGACCCCGCGCTGGCCCTGCCGGTGGCGCTCTTCGGCGCCGGGCTGGCGGCGGCCTGGTTGAAGCCTTCAGGAGATGCGCCGTGGCGGCTGCTGCAGGGCGCCACTGCCGGCGCCGGCGCCGGAGCGGCGCTGCTGCTCTCCTACGGGGCTCCCACCTTTCTGTTGATCACTGGCCTCGGGCTCTTGGCCGCGCGCAGCCGGATTCCGCAGCGGGCGCGGATGCCCCATTGGCTGCCACCCCTGCTGCTGGCCACGGCCGTCGCCCTGCTCCTCTTCTGGCTGCCGGCGCTGTGGGGAGCGGAGCCGCTGGCGCAGGCCCGCGAGGCGTTGCGGATTCACCGCGCCGGGTTTACCGCGCCGCGCTCCTACCTCCTTTGGTTGCTTTTCAACCCAGTGGATCTTCTGCTCTTCCTTGGGCCTCCGGTCTGCATCGCCGCCGCGGTCGGCCTGGGTGCTCCGCGCCGAACCCGGACCGAGCACCGCTTCGCCTGGGGCTGGGGCGGGGCGCTGCTGCTGCTCCTGCTCAGTGGAGTGCTGCGCGGCGAGATGGGACGGATCGCGATTCCGCTGATGCCGGCGGCGCTGCTGGCATGCCTGCCACGGCCGCGTTGGAGCGACGCAACGCTGATCGCGCTCCTCTGTGCGCTCACCGCGCTGACTCTGCGCCTGGCCTGGCAGTTGCCCTGAGCCGGGCGTCCGGCACCAAGCAGCGAAAAACCGCCTTCACCTTCAAGTGTATGGCTTGCCGGTCGATCTCTTCGCTGAAGACCTGCGTTGCGGCCCTCGCGGTTCGCAGCGTGTGATGGCTGCCCGTGCCAAACAAACGGTTCCGTGCCCGGGTCGCCCCCTCGACCAGCGGAGAAGCTGCATGCCCTGCCCGGTGATCCTCGCGATGATCGACGACGATTCCGTAGTCACGGATTTCGCCGACAGCTCCCTCAGAGCAGAATCCGCGGTCGGGGAGCTGCGCGCACCCCAGCCGGCGCATGAACACTGGCGCGTGCTGCTGCAGGGGTCGAGCCGCCCGCTCCTGAACGCGGACCTGCGGGATCTGCTCCACGCCTACGGCCACTTGAGCGCAACCGTCGATCTGCAATCGCCGCCCAATGCCGAAATCGCGGCGGCGGCAATCAGGCGCATCCGCGAGAAGATCACCGGCGGGGCCTCGCTGGTGCTGGTTCGAGGCGGCGGAGGATCGCTCCGGTTGCTGCTGACGCAGGCATGCCGGCCTGCAAACACCTGGCTGATCGGCGCTCTCCAACCCGCCACCGCGGAGCGGAGCTTCCTGGCGTGTGGCCCCGACATCGTCCCGGGAGTCGCCATCCGGGCTTCCCTGGTGGACCTCAAGCCGTCGCTGCTCGCGCACTTCGAGGTGCTCCCACCGCCCGGTCAGGAGGTGGAAGGGCGCCCTCTGCACCAGATCTTCCGCTGGGCCCATCCCGATTTTCGCAGCCGGGAAGAGTGGACCGCCCGCATTCGCCGACTGACTGAACTGGACACCACCTCCCGCGCTGGAGCCGAGTAGATGGATCGCACCGCCGGCCTTCGTGCCACCCTCCCCGACGACGTATGGATTCACCTTCTGGACGCGGTAGAGCGTGATCTGATCGATGAGTCCCGCCTTGCGGAACCGCTCACAATCCTCGAGATCGCCCCCCGACTGGGCGGTCTCGTAACCCTCTTCTCGGATCGTCACGAGGCGCACGCGCTGCTCCCGCGCGAAGTCCCACTCTCGCCGGCCGTTGAAGCCCATGTGAGCAAGAATGGCGTCTTGCCCTTCGCCGATGAGAGCATCGACCTGATCTTCCTCCTCGATGCCCTGGCGACCGATCCGGCTCCCGCCCACACGCTCGCCGAGTGTGCCCGGGTGTTGCGCGAAGGGGGAGAGATCGTGCTCGCGGTGGTCAATCCCGCGGCCGTTGCCGGCGCGCTCCCCCACTATCCCGAACTGATGACCGATGCGGCGCTTCCCGGCCTGCTTTCGGCCCACGACCTGCTGCTGGAAGCGCTCCATACGTGGGGACCGCGCAAGGGCCAGGCTCTGGCTTGGCTGGGGCGTGCGGTCCGCGCCCGCCAC
>JALXCG010000793.1 GCA_026991065.1 Gemmatimonadota bacterium
TGCCGCCGGATTGCCTTGCCTTTCACGCTGGCACCGCGCGCGATTCCAGCGGGCGCATTGTGGTGGCCGGCGGCCGCGTGGTTGCGTTGACCGGCATCGGCTCCTCGACGGCGACAGCCATCGCGCGCGCTTACACCGCGATCGAACAAGTCCACTTCCCGGGCATGCACTACCGGCGGGACATCGGGTCAAACACAAAGGACAATGAATGATGCCGTTCAAGCCACTGGTCTCGATACTGATGGGATCTGAATCGGATCGTGCGGCGATGACGGCCGCGTCCACCGCTTTGCAGGAGTTCCATGTTGCACATGAAGTGGTCGTTTCGAGCGCGCATCGCAGCGCGGCGGAAACTCGCGCTTATGTGCATGATGCGGAAAGTCGCGGAGTCAGGGTCTTTATCTGCGGCGCGGGGATGAGCGCTGCTTTGCCGGGAGCGGTTGCGGCAGAGACTGTTCTCCCTGTTCTCGGGGTGCCCCTGGGCGGCTCTGCGCTGAGCGGGGTCGATGCGCTCTATGCCATCGCTCAGATGCCGGGGGGGATTCCCGTTGGCGCGACTGCCATCGGCAAGTCCGGCGCCAAGAACGCGGCCATTCTGGCGGTGGAGATTCTCGCCCTTACGGATGCGCAACTGCGCGAGCGCTTGCTGAACTTTCGCCGGGGCCTGGCGCTGCCCCCAACCATTGAAAAAATCGGGAGAACTGAAGATTGAAGATCTTACTGTGGGCTGCTCTGGCTGCATTCACGGGAGTCGCCGGCAATGTTCGTGTACGGGGTGACCTGGCCCCGCCCCAGAGCGGAAGCAACCACCCGCGGGCCAGCCGAGAGGGCGAGAAGGTTTTTGTTTTTGCGGATTTCGAGACCGGCATCATTCCCGCCGATTGGCTGGTGCGCCGGACCCGCGCGGCTGGCGATTCGCTGCCCGCTTCCTGGTTTGTGGCTGCGACTGACCCTTTTGTCGCCCAGGGAGATGGGAGTTTCATGGCCTGGGTCAACTGGGACTCGACCCAAGTCGCGGACGAGTGGCTGATCACCCCGCGCGTCGACCTGAGCGACTCGACGCTGGTCGATGTTTCATTGGACTTTTCAAGGGTTTACCACGACCCGGCGAAATGGGCCGGAGAGGCCACCCTGCAACTTCTGGCATCGCGTGATGATGGGGCAACGTACCCGGATACGCTCTATCGAATCACACAATACTCGCATCCGGGGCGAGAGTATGTTTCAATAGATTTGTCTGGATATGTCGGAACTTCTACGTTTAGGGCGGCGTTCCGTTATTCTGGAATCGGTGGAGACTCCGCCGGTATCGACAACGTGCGAGTGCGGGCAGGCTTACCCGTGCGGGTGCAGTCACGGAGTTGGACGAGAATGAAGAGTGGTCGATCGCGGTGATGATTCCGCAGGAACTAATAAGAGGGCGTAGGGGGCGCCGATAGTATACGTTCCGAGTGCGTGCGAACTTATCTCAGGAAGCAATGATGGCAATGCCAGCCAGAAGTAAGGCTCCACATTCCGCATTGGAGCGGGGCCTCGCTGCCGCCGAAGTGTCGATCCCCGAGCCCAAGGAGTTGGCGGACCGTTTGGGGTTGCCTTTCCCGCCGCGGCGCCTGCGTCCGGAGCGAACCAGGAAGGGAAGAGTGGTCAAGCGGATCATCGATCTGCTCGTGGCTGCGACTCTGCTCGTTCTTGCGGCTCCGCTAATGGTTCTGATCGCGATCGCGATCAAGGTCACCGCCTGGGATGAACCGGTGCTCTTCCGGCAACTCCGAATTGGCCACTCTCCCGAGTGGGCGGCTGGGCGTTCCAGTCTGCCGCGGGCATTCGAGATCTACAAGTTTCGCACCATGCATTCGAATTCGCCGAAGTATGGTGTGACTCCGAGTGACCATGGCGATAACCGAATCACAGCTGTGGGGCGTTTCCTGCGGAAAACCAGTCTGGATGAGTTGCCCCAACTGATCAACGTTCTTCGTGGAGACATGGCTTTTATCGGTCCGCGGCCGGAGATGCCGTTCGTTGTGCGAAGCTATGGACTGATTCATCGTCGTCGATTGGCGGTGATTCCCGGAATCACGGGGCTTTGGCAGCTTTACGGATCACGTTCCAAGCCGATCCATGATCACATCGAATACGACCTGTTTTACATTGATCACTGGTCGCTCGGTCTTGATCTCCATGTGATCTGGAAGACCCTGCTTTTCGTGGTCAACGGGGGCAACGTCTGAGTCCAGTTGCATGGGTATTAGCGTTTGCCGCGGGTGTTGTCCACGCTCTCAGCCTGCCACCGTCCTGGTTTGGCTGGCTGGCGCCCGTTGTGCCGTTGCTTCTGCTTTTGGCGCTGGTGCGTGCGCCATCATGCCGGGCCGCGGCAGCCCTCGGCGGGCTCTATGGAGTCGTGGTCCATCTTGGTGTGTTCCACTGGCTTCTGAGGATTCCTGATACCTCGCCCGGAATCCTTCTCGTCGCGTATTTCGCGCTGGCGCTTTTGGGTGGCGTTTTCCCGGCATTTCTGGGTGGGTTGTATCTCTGTTCGACGAGACATTTGCGGGGGCTTCGGGCACTGCTGTTCTTTCCGGTTCTCTGGGTTGGCATGGAAACAATCCGTGGTCACGGACTGCTGGGGTTTCCGTGGATCGATCTAGCAACGTCTTTGGCTCCATATCCCGTTTTGATTCAGCCGGCAGCTCTTGCCGGGAGTGCTTCACTGGGACTGATTGCTGCAATTGTCGGCACACTCTGCGCGGTCACCTTCGATCCTGCTCTGGCACCGTCACGACGCATCCGGATCGGAACTCTGCTGGCGGCGGTGGTGTGCGTCGGCGGATGGCTGAGGTTCGGCAGTTATCGACTCGCTCGCCCGTTGGGGGAAGGAGCGACGGAGCGGATCCGTGTATCGCTGATACAGGGGAATGTCGATCCGACGCAGAAGTGGCAGCCGGAGCAGGCGCGGGCGTCGCTGGATCTTTTCGCTGACGAGACCCGTTCAGTTGCGTCGGCGGAAACCCCGGATCTGATCGTCTGGCCGGAGACCGCAATACCCTGCCTGCTGGAGGGGGAGTCGCCAACACCGTGTGGACTTTGGATCCAGAATCTGGCCCGCCGATCTCGGACGACCCTGCTGGTCGGCGCCCTCGCGCCCGGGCCGGTCGTCGAGAATCAAAAGTCGTATTACAACAGCGCTTACCTTGTGACTCCCGACGGCACCTACCGGGATCGGTATGACAAGGTCCACCTGGTTCCGTTCGGAGAGATGATCCCGCTGGACGACAGGATCCCGGTCCTGCGGAGAGTCAACCTGGGGGAAGGGGATTTTGTCGCCGGCAAGATCGAACGCGCAATCGGTGATGCGCCGCTTCGCCTGGGTGTTGTGATCTGTTTCGAGTCTCTCTTCGGCGGTGCAACGCGCGCTCTCGCTTTGGATGGAGCGAGACTCTTGGTGATCATCACCAATGATGCTTGGTTCGGCAATTCGGCCGCCCCTGAAGAGCATGCGGCGGTTGCTGCCCTGCGCGCAGTTGAAACGGGATTGGCGGTTGCCCGCTGTGCCAATACGGGAATATCCGGCTTTATCGATCCAGCGGGACGCTATTTGGCGAGAACGCAGTATGATACCCAGCAAACTTTGACTGCGGAACTTCCTCTTGCCACTGCCTCCACCCCGTACCTTCGATGGGGCGATGTGGTCGGTACCCTCTGCGCATTGTGGACTGTTGCGTTGACCCTGGGAGAGGGGCTCACGCGCTTGTTGCAAAAGGACTATGAATGATGAGTGATTCGGCGGACAAGCCGCAGAGTTTCGCCCCGGAGCACCGTTCAGGCTATGTTGCCCTGGCCGGACGACCCAATGCCGGTAAGTCGACGCTGATGAATGCGCTCCTCGGTACCCACTTGGCGATCACATCCGCGCGTGCGCAAACCACTCGCAACCGAATCACGGGCATCATGAGTGGAGCCAATTACCAGGCGATCCTGGTCGATACGCCCGGTTTGCTCCGTCCGAAGGATCCGCTGCAGAAGGTCATGATGCAGACCACTGAATCTGTTCTGCGAGATGCGGATGTGCTGGTCTATCTCATGGAGGTTGTCGGCAAGCGCGCAACTCTGCCGGATGCCACGCTGGCTCTGCTGCGCTCCTTTTCCGGCCCGGTAATTCTGGCGCTGAACAAAGTGGACCGCATCGAGAAGCCCGCCTTGCTACCGTTGATCGAACGAATCCAGGGGCAGTTCGGCTGGCATGAAATCATCCCGATCAGCGCCTTGAAGCGCGACGGTCTGGAGATCCTGACGCGATCCTTTGTGGACCTGCTCCCGCTCGGGCCGAAGCTCTTCCCCGGCGACGACTTGTCGGAAGAGCCCACGCGTTTTTTTGTGGCTGAGTTTGTGCGCGAACAGTTGGTGCGTTTGCTGAATCAGGAGTTGCCGTACGCCGTTGCCGTGGGCATCGATGCCTTCAAGCGCGACCACGAGTCGCGCAAGCGCTACATCGAAGCCACGGTCGTCGTGGAGCGTGATAGCCAGAAGGGGATTGTGATCGGGCGCCAAGGAGCCATGATCAAGCGCATCGGCAGTCGAGCGCGTTCAACGATTGAGGCATTCCTGGGCGAGCCGGTTTTCCTGACTTTGAGAGTTGCGGTGGACCGCCGTTGGACCGGCGATCCGGTGAAACTGGCACGCCTCGGTTACAGCCCGGTCAGGAACGATAGAACTCGATGACCTGACGAATGGTCGTATCGAGATCGACCTTCGGCTCATAGCCGATGTATTTGTTGATCTTGGTCAGATCCGGGATGCGCCGGCGCATATCTTCGAAGCCTTTTTCGTAGGCAACCTCATAGGGAATGAACTGGATCTCGGAGTCGGACTCAGCCAATTCCTTCACGCGCTCGGCGAGTTGCAGGATCGTAATCTCCTGATCGTTGCCGATGTTGAAGACCTGGCCGGGAGCTTCGTCGCAGTCCATCAGCCCCACCAGTGCACTGACGACATCCTGAACGTTGCCGAAGCAGCGTGACTGCTGGCCGTCGTCGTAGACCGGCAGGGGGTGACCGAGCAGGGCTGCCTTGACAAAGCGGGGGAGCACCATTCCGTACTCGCCAGTCTGCCGCGGGCCGACGGTGTTGAAGAGTCTCACAATCACCACCGGAAGTTGCTTTTCGCGGAAGTAAGCCAGGGCGAGGTATTCATCAACTGCTTTGGCATCGGCATAGCTCCAGCGACTCAGGTGGGTGGAGCCCATGATGCGATCCTGGTCTTCGCGGAAAGGAATCTCGGCCGACTTGCCGTAGACCTCAGAGGTGGAGGCGATCAGGGTCTTGCGCTTCTTCTTGTTGGCTTGTTCCAGGACAACTTCGGTACCGCGAATGTTGACAGTGAGTGAACGCAACGGTTCATCGACGATCATCCGTACGCCGACCGCGGCCGCAAGGTGAAAGATGCAATCAGCTTGGTCCACCAATTTGGCGACGACCTGCTCATTGAGAACGGAGTCGATCACCCAAGAGAACTTGGGATTCTCTTCCAGGTGCTGGATGTTGGCGAAGCGACCGGTCGACAAATCATCGAGAATGGTGACACTGTCGCCGCGCTCCAAGAGCCGCTCGCTCAGGTGAGAGCCAATGAAACCGGCGCCACCGGTGATCAGTACATGCATGAGAACGCCATCTGGTTGGAAAGATTCACGGATTCGCGGTTTCCACGATGGAAACGGCTGGCAAACAAATGATTCTATGGTTCATTTCGGCCGCTTGTCCAATGGAATCCAACCATATGCGAGAGCCACGCCAAATTCATGACTCAGGAAGCCCGGAGTAGAGAGAGCGAACCGCTTGCTCGGTCGCCGAGAGCAGCGCCGCGCGCTTTTCGGGGGGACTGGGCGGAAGAGGTGCTCCAAAGGCGACGTGGACCGTGCCGGGGTTGAGTGAGAGAGCGCCTTTGGGCAAGCGCCGATTCGCTCCCCGAACCGCAACCGGTACAACAGCTACCTGCGCGGAAGTCGCGAGAACAAATGCCCCTTTCTTGAAGGGCTGAATGTGATCATCGCGCGAGCGCGTGCCCTCGGCAAAAACCAGGATGGAGGTGCCGGCGCGAACCCTCTCCGCAGCTTCGTCGATGGTGTGAAATGCACGCGCGCGGTTGCTGCGGTCAATCTCCAGGAAACCGGCGCGCCGCATGGCCCGACCGAAAAGCGGGATGCGAAAGAGTTCCTTCTTCGCAATGATGCGAATCTCCGGCAGGAGGCTCAACAACACCGGAATGTCCACGAGGGATTGATGATTGCTGACAAGCACCAGCGGGTGCTTCCGCAAATCGGGGAGCGGGCCGCATTGCGTGACGCGCACTCCCAGAGCCCACAGCAGGCCATTCGCCCACCGAGTCACGGTGCCGGTGAAGTGTGAGTGGAACCGGGCCGGGGACAGGAGATAGGAGAGTGCGAGGGTCTCGATACAACCCCAGACCGTGATCAGGCCGACAAGCAGGATGCGTACTCTTGCAATCATGGAGGAATGTTGGCTCGCCGGGATGTTTGCTGCAAGGGGGAGGAGGGCGCTATGATCTCTTTTTCTGACGCAGAGCAAATCCACAATTGGTGACTTGATGTCCACGTTGCGCATGTCCCTTGAATATGACGGGGGCGCATTTCATGGCTGGCAGCGCCAGCCCGACCAACGCACGGTTCAGGGCGAGGTAGAGAGAGCGCTGGCGCTTGCTTGCCGACAACCGATCGCGGTAACAGCGGCCGGCCGCACCGACGCCGGGGTGCATGCAGCCGGTCAGGTAATCAGTTTCAACGTTGAGGCCGCGGAGGGGGACCTTGCCGGATACGCACGGCATTTGCACTACCGCGTGAACCGGATTCTGCCGGAGGATGTTGCGGTGCTCGATGCCGCTCCGGCAACCGACGGTTTCAATGCCCGCTTCGATGCTCTTCGACGCGCCTACCGCTATCGCATCCACTTTCGTCGGCGTCCGCTGGGCCGCTCTCAGGCGTGGCTGGTTCGTCACTCCCTCAGTTGGGAGAGCATGAAAGCCGCGATCGAGTGCGTCCGCCGCCACGAGGACTTTCGCGCATTCACCCGGAAAGAACTCGATCTCCCCAGTTATGTGGTGGCGATCGAGAAACTGGATCTGATCAAAACCGAGGACGGTCTTGATGTGCACATTGAGGCGCGCCGTTTTCTGCATAATTTTGTTCGCATTCTGGTGGGCACATTGATCGATGTCGGACGCGGGAGGCTTACTCCCGAAGATGTGGATCGGGCTCTCGCGAGTCGTGATCGATGCCTCGCCGGACCCACTGCGCCGCCCCATGGCCTCTGCCTTGAGCGGGTGGACTATCCTCCGGAGAGCCTTGCGCACTCGAATCCAGACGCGCGGGAAGTGGGCGTCTCTACAAAAGGAAACGACTGATGAAGCTATTTATCGATACGGCAAACACCGAAGAGATCAGGGCCGCGGCGGCACTTGGCCTTCTTGACGGGGTAACCACCAACCCCTCCCTCCTGGCCAAAGAGATTGAGCGCCGCGGGCGCGGGCGCCAGGAAGAGATTTTCGCCGAGATCTGCGAAATTGTTCCCGGCCCGGTGTCGGCCGAAGTTCTGGCGGCGGACTACGAGGGAATGGTCCGTGAAGGCCGGGAGATTGCCGGGATCGCCTCCAATGTGGTGGTCAAGTGCCCGCTGACGGAAGCGGGGCTGAGGGCGACACGCACTCTTTCAGAAGAGGATATTGCGGTCAACGTGACGTTGATCTTTCAGCCCATTCAGGCACTTCTGGCGGCCAAGGCGGGAGCCGCTTTCGTCTCTCCATTCGTGGGCCGTCTCGACGATATCTCCGCCCCCGGAATGAGCATGGTGGCCGACATCGTGGAGGTTTTTGGTAACTACTCGTTCGCCACCGAAGTGCTGGTGGCTTCGGTGCGCAACCCGGTACATGTTCTGGATGCCGCCCGTCTCGGTGCGGATGTTGCAACCATCCCGTATGGCGTGATCAAGCAACTTTTGCATCACCCGCTTACCACGATCGGAATTGAACGCTTCACTGCTGATGCCAAGAAATACACGGGGTGAACCATGCGCATTGTCCTACTGACCGGAACTGCACTGATGGCAGCGGTGGCGGGGTTTGCGGCCATCGATTTTTCCATGGCGGCGGGGCCGTCCAACGCGGCCGCAGAATCAACGGTCGATTCGCGGAGCAATGCGATTGTGATTGCCGCGGCCCGGGTTGGTCCCTCCGTGGTGGCCGTTCACACCTATGCCACTCAGGTTGTGGCGGAACCCGCTTCAGGGCCCTTCAATGACCCATTCTTCCGCGGCTTTTTCGCGCCGCGCTACTATGAGAGGCCGGTGACGGGTCTGGGTAGCGGGGTCATCATCGATTCCCGTGGCTATGTGGTGACCAATGATCATGTGGTTCAAGGAGCGCAGCGGATCCAATTGAGTTTTTCCGATGGCCGGGAGTTTCCCGCGCAGTTGGTCGGGACCGATCCGGCGAATGATCTTGCTCTGTTGCGGATCGATGATCCTCCGGCTGATCTCCCGTACGCCACATTGGGCAATTCCGACGATCTTCTTATCGGCGAGTGGGCGATTGCGATTGGCAATCCGTTTGGTGATCTGATTGATGATCCCGAGCCGACCGTGACCGCCGGTGTGATCAGTGCCATGCACCGCGCGGTCAAGAGCAGCGCCAATGCGGATCGCGTTTACCGCGACATGATCCAAACCGATGCGGCGATCAACCCCGGAAACTCAGGTGGTGCACTGGTTAACGAGGCCGGGGAAGTGATCGGTATCAACACGTTCATTTTCTCCAATAGCGGCGGCTCCATGGGGATCGGTTTCGCGATTCCCGCCAACCGGGTGCGCAAGGCGATTCGCGATCTTGCGGAGTATGGCGAGGTTCGGCAGGTGTGGATGGGGGTCAAGGTGCAACCGTTGACGGAGGACTTGAGAAACGCTCTTGGCCTCACCGCTGACCAGGGTGTGTTGATCGCCGCGATCGAAGCCGATTCGCCGGCTCGTGAGGCCGGACTGCGAGAAGGAGATCTTGTTCTAAGCATCAACGGCGCACCCATTCGGACCGTGCTCGATTTCGAGTTGGCGCTTGCGCAGGCGGTGGTGGGCGACACCATGGAGATGGTCTGTCAGCGTCGCGGGAAAACCCTGCGCAAGAGAGTTGAACTGCGTGAGCGTCCGGCCGAACTGGATGAGGTCAACATCCCCGCGCTGGGGATGAAAGGGATGGCTTTGACACCCACGCTTGCTCGTCGCTACCGGGTGAAGTCGAGAAGTGGCGTGTTGATCACTGCGCTCACCGATGATGGGCCGTTGGCGCGCGCCGACGTCCGCGTTGGTGATGTCATCCTCGCCTTTGGGCGCTGGGAGGTGGAATCGGCGGAAGACCTGGCGTATCTGGTTGACCAGGTGCGTCCCGGAACCCGGATTCTGGTCGCCCTGGAACGCCAGGGGCAGGTGTACCATCGTCATTTCGCGGTGCGCTGAAAGGGGATACGGTCATGATTGAGCGCTATACAACGCCGGAGATGAAACAGATCTGGAGTGATGAGAATCGCTTTGCGATCTGGCTGGAGGTGGAGACCACGGCGCTTGAAGTGATGGCGGACCTCGGCCTCGCGCCGCGTGAGTCGGCAACGGCGGTGCGCGAACGAGGCGCGTTCGACTGCGCCCGGATCCACGAGATCGAAGCCGAGGTGGACCACGATGTGATCGCTTTTCTTACCTGTGTCGCGGAGTATGTGGGGCCGGAGGCAGGCTATCTGCATCGTGGAATGACCTCGTCCGATCTGCTGGATACCTCTCTGGCCCTACAGCTTCGGGCGGCCGGTGAAGCGGTGCTGAACGCGCTTGAATCGCTCCACGCCGCGATTGGTCGACTGGCGTTGCGCACCCGCGATCTGCCGGCGATCGGGCGCAGCCACGGTGTGCACGCGGAGCCGATCACCCTGGGGTTGAAGTTCGCATCGTGGTATGCGGAACTCGGACGCGGCATCGAGCGGTTCCGCCGCGAGGTCGATGAGATCTCCACCGGCAAGATCTCCGGCGCGGTCGGCACGTTTGCTCACCTGCCGCCGGCGGTGGAAGCGGAAGTCTGCGCTCGTCTCGGGTTGCGTCCGGATCCGGTTTCGACCCAGATCGTGGCCCGTGACCGCCACGCGGGGTATCTGGCGGCGCTGGCGATTCTCGGTTCCAGCATGGACCGCTTCGCCACCGAGATCCGGCATCTCGCACGCACTGAAGTGGGCGAGGTGGAGGAGCCGTTCGGGAAGAAGCAGAAGGGCTCCTCGGCGATGCCGCACAAACGCAATCCCATCACCTGTGAGCGAGTGAGCGGCATGGCTCGTTTGCTGCGTGGGAACCTGGTGGTGGCGTTGGAGAATATTCCGCTCTGGCATGAGCGGGACATCAGCCACTCTTCGGCCGAGCGCGTCATCCTGCCGGACTCCACCAATCTCGTCCACTACATGGCCCAGCGTCTGCAGAGGGTGGTCGACGGACTGCGGGTTTTTCCCGAGAACGCACGCCGCAACCTGGATCTCTCGGCGGGCTTGATTGCGTCGCAGGCGTTCCTGCTTGCCCTGGTAGATCGGGGCCTTACCCGCGAAGAAGCCTACCGCCTGGTGCAAGCGGTAGCGATGGAAGCGCGTGAAGCGGGGCGCCCCTTCCAGGAAGTCGCCCTGGCTTCAACCGCCCTGCGGAGCCACCTCAGCAGCGCGGAGATGGAGGAACTGGCTTCGCTCGATCGCCATTTCCGCCACGTTGACACCATCTTTGCGCGGGTGGGGCTGAAGGCTGGGGAGACGCCGTGACTTTTTTCGCTCGACCACTTTCGACGCTCGCAGCGCTCCTCCTGTCCTGGAGCGTCTGGGGGACGCCGGGCGGCGCCACCGCGGCGCTGAACCCTCCCGCTGCGCAATCG
>JALXCG010000794.1 GCA_026991065.1 Gemmatimonadota bacterium
GGTGAGCCGCGGCTGGGCCGGAGCCGCTCCCGAGCACCTCAACATCTTCTCGCGCCACGGCATCACCCCGCTGCCGGACTGGGACGACCCGCGTTACGAAGAGTGGGGCTATCCGCGCAACGTGGTCGACTGGGCCCACGCCCAGGGATTCGCGGTGAGCCTGAATCACATGTTCACCGCCCTGGTCGAAGGGGAGATCCCCGACGAAGTGCGCGAGCGTCGCCGCGCCCTGATTCTCGGCAGCCTCGCCTACTACGCCGATTTTGTCGAAGTCGGCTACCCGATGCGCGGCCTGCCGATTGAGGAGCACCTGCGACTCTGGGATGATCTGCTGCGGCGCAACTCCTTTCAGACCGGCCTCGGCGTGACCGATTCGCACGACGCCTTCCCCTGGCAGGAGGTCACCAACCGTTTCGTCACCTGGATCGCGGCGCAGCGAATCACCCAGGCCCGGCTGCTCAACTCTCTGCTGCGCGGCCACGCCTTCTTTGGCGATCCCTTCGTGGTCGGCGCGGACGCCCGCCTGCTGATCAGCGATCCCGACCGCCGTTACTCGATGGGGGACCTGGTGCTGGTCGGCGATCAGGAGCAGATGCCGCTGCACTTCCGCGGCCGCAGCGACCTCCCGAGCGTGGACGTGGCGGTGATCACCACCCACGAAACCACGGCCGACACCGTCTTCATCGGCGGCCTGAGCGGTGCCGGTTTCCAGGGAACCCTGGCGGTGCATCTCTCCAACGCCTGCCACGTGCGGGTGGAGGTGCGCGACCCGCTCAGCGGTGACCTGGTGCTTGGCTCCAATCCCATCATCTTTCGCGGCGTGCCGCCCTCGCCGGATCGTCCGGGCCTGCGCCTGCGTCGAATCGTCGATCTGCGGCCCTGACCCGGGAGCGGAAAAGAGAGTTGATTTGAAGTGCACCCGCGGTGCCTTTCCCGGAACCACCGCGTCTCGCCGCGGAGCACACTTCCGCATCGCCCCCACCCCTTCTCGCCGAAACCGCGTCACGCCCCCTTCCTCGCTTTCGGCTCCTGGTCGCCCTTCGCGCCGCCTCCCCGGGGCCGCCGCGCCGCTCCCGGCGCAATTCAAAAAATGCACCGGGCCTGCGCCGATTGTGCTACGGTAAATCTCGATTTTGGTTGGTTGTGTCGCGAGGACTCGATGGTAAGAGTTGCGACAGTCACTCCCGCCATGCTCGGGAGTGTTACCCGCTTCCTGCAGCAGGAACAGCGTCTCGCAGGCAGCCCATGGGCGGATGCCGGACGCGATTACTACGCCTGGAAGTTCTTTGGCAACCCCTGTGGACCGTCGCTGGCGCAATGCGCTTATGCTGGCACGGAGCTGATCGGCTTTCTCGGTGCCGACGCGCGGCGGCTCTGGGCCGCGCCGCACACATCGGTGGTGATGCACACCGGCGACTCCTATGTGCGCGAAGAGCATCGCCCGAGTGGCGTCTATCTGCGCTTGCTCTGGGCGCTGCACCAGGCGTGTCTCGCCGCCGGCATTCCACTCAGCTACGCGCGCCCCTCCCGCTCGCTGATCCCGCTCCTCCAGCGTTCCGGAGCGATCGACCTGGCACGGCTTCAGCCCTGGGTGCGACCGCTCTCGGGGGCCTGGGCCGGCGCCCGTCTCGGGCTCGGCCCCTGCGCTCCGGTGCGCGGGGCGCTGAACGCGCTCTCCGTGCTTTCCACCCTTCCCGCCACCCTCATCAGCGGCGGGATCCGCATCGAACCGCTCTCCGCCTTCGGCCGGGATGCGGACCACCTTTGGCGACGCGCGCGTCCCGCGCATGGCGCCACCCTGGTCAAGGACCGCAGCTATCTGACCTGGCGCTACCTGAGCGGCCCCTGTCGCTATCAGATTCTGGGCGCGCGCCGTGGCGGGGAGTTGGTTGGATTTGTCGTTACCACCGGTTGTCGCGACCGCGCCGACACCTGTGAACTGGTGGACCTGCTGGTGGCCCCGGAAGGGGGGCGGTTCATCGCCTATCGACTGGTTGGCGAGGCGTTGCGGCGGGCGCGCAAGAGCGGCTTCGCTCGCATGCGGTGTCAACTGACTGGGAGCCTGTCGCACACTGTCTTCACGTCGCCCCGCACCCGTCCCTGCTCCGATCTCTGCGTTGCTGAGCCCTTGAAAGGCAACCAGCCTTCCGGCGGACTCAGCGCCTTGATCTCGAAGCAGGCCCGAATACGGGGCTCGAAAGCCAATGCGCGACAGGCTCCTGCCACCGCCGCATCCCGCAACGACGCGGACCCGCTGCCCTACGCGCTGCGACTGCATGGCTTCCTGGTGCGCGCCAATGAAGCCGAGGCGGTGCCCCTGCTGGCGGCTCCTCACACGGTGCGCGGCAGCCCGCCGGCCCCCCTCTATCAGGCCCTGGCCGAGCACGGCTGGCAACAGTTTCGCATCGGTGACACCGATGGTGCTTGACCCGCGCGACTGCCGAACCGACGGCGGCGCCCAACTGTCCTCTCCCATCCGAAAGGCGACCGATGAAGTTCTCACTTTTTTTCGAGTTTCAGTTGCCCAACCCCACCCCGGCGCGTGAGCGCGCGCTCTACCAGGCGTGCGTCGAGCAGGCGGTGCTGGCCGACGAACTGGGTTACCACTGCATCTGGGCGGTGGAACACCACGGACTGTACGAATACTCCCACATGTCCGCGCCGGAGGTGTTTCTGGCTCACGTGGCGGCGCGCACCCGGCGCATCCGGCTGGGCCACGGAGTCACGCTGATGCCTCACCGTTACAACCATCCGATTCGCATCGCCGAGCGGGTCGCGACACTTGATATCCTCTCCGAGGGGCGGGTCAACTGGGGTTCCGGCAAGTCGGCCACCCTGGTGGAGCAGGGGGCATTCGGGGTTGAGCGCTCGCAGATGCACGATGAGTGGCGGGAAACGATCGAAATGGTGCCGCGGATGTGGACCGAAGATGTCTTCGAGCATCACGGGCGCTATTTCGACATTCCACCCACGCGGATCGTGCCGAAGCCGGTCCAGGATCCCCATCCGCCGATGTTTGCCGCCTGCCTAAAACCGGAGTTCGCCAGAGCGCTCGGCGAGTTGGGGATGGGAGCACTCAATCTTGCCACCTACACCGACGAGGTCCTCAAACAGCGCGTGGCGGAGTACAAAGAGGCCTGCCGGCAAGCCAAACCGGTTGGTTTCCGGGCGACCAACCATTTCGCCTGCAACCCCTCGGTACTGGTGCTGGAAGATGACAAGAAAGCCTGTCGCTATGGGCTGCGGGGAGCCCAGTTCTTCGTCAAGGGGCTTGCCTATTACTTTGTCACCGGCGAGCGCCCCATGGGGCCGGTGCCGATGCCGGCGCAGGGGCCGGACGACGCTTTTGTGGCCAAGTTCCAGCAGCAGCGCAACGCTCCGGGTTCGACCCTGTCGACCATCATCGGCTCGCCAAGCGCCGCGCGGGAAACGGTGCAGCGCTTTGTGGATGTGGGGCTGGATGAGATCATTCTGGTGATGCAACTGGGGACGATTCCCAACGAGTTGGTGCTGGAGTCGATTCGCTTGTTCGGGGAAAAAGTGTTGCCCCATTTTGCCGACTGAGCCGGGCCGAGGAGCCTGTGACGGCGTTTTTTGCACACTTGTCGGGTAGATCAATGTCCTTATGAGGAAAGGTGAAGCAGATGGATCGAGCACGCATCACAGAGGAGCTGAAAGAGCTGATGGTCGAAGTGTCCACGGTCAAAGAGGAGCGCGGCAAGGCGCGCCGCGGGTCGCCCTTTTTCGAAAGCGTGGATGAGATAAAGTTGGAGACTCCGCTGGCGGAATTGGGAATGGACTCGATCATGGTGACCGCCCTGGTGACCCGCCTGGAGGAACGCCACGAGATTGAGCTTTCACCGATGATCATGTTTGAAGTGCGCACCGTTGGGGATTTTGTCGACGCGGTGGAGCAGGCGATGAGCGAGGCGAAGGAATGATCGACTTTGGCTTGAGTGCCGCGGAGCGTGACCTGCGGGCGCGGGTGCGGGCGTTTGCCGCGGCCGAGATCGAGCCGCGACGGGAGTTCCTGGATCGCAATGATCATTTTCCGCTGGAGATCTTCGAAGCGGCCTTCGAGGCGGGGCTGATGACCGCGCATCTTCCCGCCGATCTGGGCGGTGGAGGCTACAGCACGGTCGATCTGGCGCTGGCGGCGGAGGAGGTGGCGTACCAGGATGCCGGCGTCGCGACCTCGCTCTTTGTCGGCATTCTGCCGACAACGCCGATCGATCTCTTCGGCACCGCGGAGCAGCGCGAGCGCTGGTTGCGCCCGCTGACTGGGGGACCCCGTTTCGCGGCGATGGCGTGGACCGAGCCCGACGGCAGCTCTTCGCTCTTCTTCCGCCCCGGGGGAACCACTGCGCAGCGGGTCGATGGCGGCTATCTGATCAATGGCACCAAGTGCTTCATTACCAACGGATCCTACGCCGATTTCGTTCTTCTGCTGGCCTATTCCGGCCCCAAGCTGCGCGATCTCAGCGCTTTCATCGTTCCCACCGATGCTCCCGGGGTGAGAATCACGACGCCCTATCAGAAATTGGGACAGCGGGCCTCGAATACAGCCCGGATCGAATTCGAGAATGTGCTGATCGACGAGACCCAGCTCCTGGGCGAAGAGGGGCGCGGGGCGATGCTGGCGCTGGCCGGGTTCTGCCGCTCCCGCGCCGGTGTTTGTGCCATGGCCGCGGGTGTGGCGCAGGCGGCTCTGGACCAGGTGGTGGCGTGGGGCAACCAGCGCCGAACCGGTGATGGCCGGCCGTTGGTGCTGCAGCAGGACTACCGCTTCCGCATCGCCGAGCTGGAGACCCAGGTGGAGCTGGCGCGTCTCATGGCCTGGCGCGCCGCCTGGGAGATCGACCACGGCAAGGAGCTGCCGCGCTGGTCGAGCATGGCCAAGTTGGCCGGCGGCGGGATCGCCGCCCGGGTCACCGCGGCGGCGGTGGAGATGAAGGGTGGACACGGCTACATGGAGGATGGACGGGTGGAAAAGCTGATGCGCGACGCCAAGCTCTTCGAGATCTACGAGGGGCCGATCCCGATCCAGAAGATGCTCATCGCCCAGTACGCGACCAAGCTCCGGCGGGGGAGGAGGCGACATTCGCATGGCTGATCCATTCCGGGCGACCCACCTGAATGAGGCCCTGCGGCAGTTGGCGGAGGAGTACGGGCAGTCGCCGATTCTGCACTTCTACGGTGAACATGGCTGGGGCGCGCCGGTGACCTACCGGGAGCTGGAGCGCGCCGCCTTTGGTGCAACCCACACCCTGGTTGAGGCGGGGGTTGGTTGCGGCGACCGGGTGCTGCTGGCGCTGGATACGTCGCTGCAGGCGGTGGCCGCTTTCTTTGCTGCGAACCAGATCGGCGCCATTCCGGTCCTTACCGCGCCCTGGCCGCGCGGGCTCGGTGATGCCGATGGTTTTCGCCGCCGCTTGCAGGCGACACTGGCGCGGGTGCGGCCGAAGATCCTCGTTGCCCACGGGGCGCTGCTGCCCCATCTGCGCGAGCTGCCGCTGCCGCTGCTCGCCGACACTGCCCTGGCGACGGAGGCGGATCGGCCGGCGCGCGCGGACCACCGTTCCGAAATCTGTCACCTGCAACTCACCAGCGGCAGCAGCGGAACCCCGCGCGCGGTTCGGGTGACCCATGCCGCGGCTCTGGCGAATGCCTCGGCGATCCAGGACTCCGATCACCTGGGGCCCGGCGACCGCCTGCTGCACTGGGTCCCGCTCTATCACGACATGGGGTTGCACGGCGGGCTCCTGCAGCCGCTGCTGGCGCGAATGCCGGCGTGGCTGATGCCGCCGCGGGTCTTTCTGCAGCGGCCACAGCTCTGGCTGGAACAGATCGGTCACCTTGGCGCCACGGTGACGGTCGCCCCCAACTTCGGCTATGCCCGAATGGCGGGGTTGATGCGGGGGCTGGCGGATGGCGCGATCGACCTGAGTTCGCTGGAGCACGCCTACAACGGCGCCGAGCCGATCGATGCCGGAGAGACCCGGGCGTTTCTTCGCGAAGGGCGCCGTTTTGGCCTCTCGCCGCGGGCGCTGGCGCCCTGCTACGGCCTCGGCGAGGCGACCCTGGCGGTGACCCTAACCCCGCGCGGCGAGGGGGTGCACTTCGACCGAATCTCGATCTCCGCGCTGCGTCGCCATCGGGCGCAGGCCGCGGCGGAGTCCGCCCCGGAGACAACCGAGATCGTTGCCTGCGGCGTGCCGGTGAGTTCCTGCCGGGTGGTGATTGAGGATGAGGCGGGCAACCCGGTTGCGGAGCGCGAAGTCGGTGAGATCGTGGTCGCCGGCGCCTCAGTCTGCGACGGCTACTTCGATCCGGAAGAGGGCGCCGGCCCCTCGGCGTTTGTCAATGGCCGCATCCGCACCGGGGATCTGGGCTATTTCGCCGCCGGGCGACTCTATGTTGTGGGACGCAAGAAAGAGGTGTTGATCGTTCGCGGCGAGAAATTCGCACCGCACGAGCTGGAGCGGGTTGCGGAGTCGATCGCCGGCATCCGCAAGGGGCGCAGCGCCTGCTTTGCGCAGCGCCGCGCCGGTGACGGGAGTGAGAGCGTGGCCATCGTCTGCGAAACGCGCGGCGCCGCCTCCGAATACCCGGCCCTGGCGCGCAAAGTACGCGGGCGGCTGAATGAGGAGTTCGGGCTCAGCGTGGCGGTGTCGATGGTCCCCGCCGGCTGGGTGCCGACCACCTCCAGCGGCAAGTTGCGGCGGACGGCGGCGCGGGAGAAGCTGGAGCGGGAGTCGGCGGCGGCGCAGCGATGAGCATCGTGGCGAGCGTCGCGGGGTGCGTCGCGGGGCGCGTTACGCGGACTGAAAAAGCGCTTCGATGATCCGCTGCGAAGCACCGGTGCGGGATTCGACAAACGCGCGGGCGCGGCGCCCAAGGGCCTCGCAGCGGGCGCGGTTGCGGGCCTGCGCCAGGTCCAGGAGCGAATTCACCGCCGCTACCCCCGGGACCGGCCGGGCGATCCCCTCTTCCTGCAGATCCAGCGCCTCATCCAGAATCGCGCTGTGCGGCCCGAAAGCGACTGCCGCGCCATGCGCCGCCGGCTCGATCACCGAATGCACGCCGGCACCGAAACCGCCGCCGACATAAGCGACCTGCCCCCAGGCGTAAAGCTCCGGCAGAATGCCGACCCGGTCGACCAGGAGCACCCGTTCGCCCGCGTAGTGGCGGCGCGCGGAGTAGCGGCAGACCGAAATCCGCTGGGCCTGGAAGCGGGCCTCCAGCGCCGCGATTGCCGCCGGGTCGGTTTCGTGGGGGACATAGATGAAGCGCAGCCCCTCGCGGTCCAGGGCCGCATCGCCACCGGCCAGACGCTCGCGCCAGCCGGCGAAGAGCACCTCATCATCGCTCGGCAGCACACTGCCGAAAACGATCACCCGGTGCGCGCCGAAAAGATCGGGGGGCAGAATCGCGGCCTTGGCGGCGGCGCTCCGCTCGAGGTCGCGGGCGCGCTCCCAGACCTGGTCGAACCGGGTATCGCCGCTGATCTCGATCCGTTCCGGCGGCAGCAGCCGCGCCCAGCGCTCGCGCAGCCGCGGCGAGCCGGTGAAGACCCGGTCGAAAAGAGAGAAGAGCGCGCGATTGGCGGCCCGGGCGGCAGGGTGGAGGCGCAGCGAACCAGCGTGCAGATTGGCGTTGATGAGCGTCGTGCGAACCCCCGCCCGGCGCGCCGCCAGCAGATGGTTGGGCCAGATGTCGTGACGGGTGATCAGATAGTCGTCCGGGGCGATGCGGGCAAAGAAAGCGCGCGCCGCCCAGGGCCAGTCGAGCGGGTGGTAGCAGGCGGCGTCGAAGAGTGCGCTCTCCGCCTCGCGCTCGAAGATGGTCGGCGAAAAAAAAGTCTGCAGCACAATCAGGCGCTGGCGGTCGAGCCGCCGCAGCAGCGGCCGCAACTGCTCGAACTCCCCGGCCGATGCCGCGTGGCAGACCACAACGCGGCGGCCATCGTGGCGCAGCTCGGTCAGTTTCGCCGCCGCCGCCGCCAGCGTGTGGGCGCCGGGCCGGCGCCGGCGGGCCCATTTGGCGCGCACCGCAGGCACTGCCCAGGCGCCTGCCATGGCGACCGGCAGAAGGGCATTGTAGGCGCCGATCCAGGTCGCATCGCGCGGTTTCACCGGGCGTCGGGGCCGCCGCCCGCGGCGCCTGCCGCCGGCGCCGCCAGCAGCAGCTCGGCCAGGTCCCGGAACGCCCCCGCGCCGCCACTGCGCCGGGTGACCCAGGCGCCCGGCAGGCGCTCCAAAATCGGGCTGTTGGGCACCAGAACCGGAAACCCGACCGCTTCCAACAGCGGCAGGTCGTTGACATCGTCACCGATGTAGGCAACCTGCGCCAACGTCACTCCCCGCGCCGCGGCGATCGCCCGCATCGTCGCCAACTTGTCGCGCACCCCCAGGTGCACTTCGGTGATCCGCAGCTTCTCCGCCCGCCGGGCGACGATCGGCGTGTTCTCCGAAGTCAGAATCACCGTCTCCAGCCCGGCGTCGCGCAGCAGTGCCGCCCCCATGCCGTCGTATGTGGAGAACCCCTTCATCAATTCGCCGTGCTCGCTGTAATACATGCGCGCATCGGTCCACACCCCGTCGATATCGGTCCCGACCAGGCGCACCGCCTGTGCCCGCCGGCGCAACTCCGCGCTGCCCCAACTCCAGCTCGGTCCGTTGCCATCCCCCCGCGCGGCGCTCATTGCAGATCTTCCCAGGTCAGAATCCGGTCCGCCTGCAGATCCCGGCTCGCCACCCGCCCCACCACCTCGGCCAGGCGTGCCGGCGAGATCCCGGTTCCCGGCCCCTTGGTGGTCAAGAGTCCGCGCTCGATCCGCGTCCCGCGGGCGATCGGTGCCGTCGTCACAATGCTCTTCGCCAGTTTCTCCCGCACCGGCACCTCGCCCTCTTGCAGGCGCTTCTCGCCGCTGCCCAGCGCCTCCTCCACATGGCGGATGTCGCGCACCATCTTGGCGAACCCGTGCGGTTCCAGCGAGGCGGCGTGATCGCCCCCCTTCATCGTGCGATCGAGAGTGAAGTGGCGCTCCACGATCTTTGCCCCGAGGGCCGCCGCCACTGTCGAAATGGCGATCCCCAGCTCATGGCCGGAGTAGCCGATCACCGCCTCCGGGAACTCCCGCAGATAGGTCTGGATCACCCGCAGGTCGATGCCCGAAAAAGGGCTCGGATAGGTCGACGTGCACTGCAGGATGCCCACCGCCGGCGCCGTCTCGCGCACCTCCGCATAGGCCTGCCGCACCTCCTCCATGGTCGCCATGCCGGTGGAGAGGACCAGCGGCCGCCCCTTGCCCGCCGCGTGGCGCAGCAGCGGCAGATTGGTCAGGTCAGCCGACGCCATCTTGAAAAAGGGGATCCCCAGCGCGTCGAGAAAATCGATGCTCTCCTCATCCCAGCCGGAAGCGATGAAATCCACCCCGAGGTTGTCCGCCAGCGCCTTCAGGTCGTGGTAGACCGCTTCGGAGAGTTCCAGCGCCTCCTTGTGCTCGCCGTAGGTTTCGCCGAAGCTGTGGCGATTCCGGTAGGGCATCGCCAGCCCCTCGGCGGTGAGAATGCGGTTCAGCGAACGCTTCTGGAACTTCACCGCATCGGCGCGGGCATCCGCCGCCGCGGCGATCATCTCGGCGGCGATCGCCGGATCCCCCTGGTGGTTAATGCCGATCTCTGCGATCACATAGACCGGCGCGTCGTCGCCGATGGTGCGGGTGGAAGTAGAAAAACTGGACATGGTTCCTGGGGTATGGGCATAAGGCTGCAGCGGTGAACTGAAACTACCGATCCGCGAGGCTTCGGGCGATCGTTTCCAGTGCCGCCCAGTCGGTTGGGGTGTCGATTTCAGGCGCGAACGGCTCGGAATGTATCACATGACCGATCTTTCCCCCGAGTCGGTTGCCCACCCGCTCGAAATGGGCGCGGGTGAACACGTAGATCGAGCCGGTTTCGACATAGCGGATCTCCTCCGGGCGCAGATCCTGGCGCCGCGGGCGGTGCAGATAATCATACTCGGCACGGGCCTCGCCCGATTCCTCCAGGCGCCAAAAAAACCGGTGCGTCGGGGCGACCGAAAGCAGCGAATCGAACCCCCCGGCGAGCAGTCGTTCCAGCGCCGCGTCCACCGCCCCGGCCGGTCGCAGCGGACTGGTGGGTTGCAGCAGCACCAGCAGATCCGGCACCGGACAGGGCGCCGCTTCCGCCTCGCGTCCCTGGGTCGCCCGCAGGAAATGGGCGATCGCGCTCTCGGTGCTCGCCTCATCTCCCGCCAGCGCCGCCGGCCGCCGCAGCACCGAGGCCCCCGCTGCCGCCGCCACCGCCGCAATCTCATCATCATCGGTCGACACCACCACCGAGTTCACCAACCGCGCCGCGCGCGCCGCCGCGATCGAATGCACCACCAGCGGTTGCCCCAAAAAGAGCCGCAGATTCTTGCGCGGAATCCCCTTGCTGCCGCCACGCGCGGGGATCAACGCCGCCACCTGCCGCCCCGGTTCGCTCCGCTCCCTGCTCATGCGTCATCCTCTTTGCGCTGAAACTGCAACTCATAGAGTCGCTGGTACACCCCGCCGAGCGCCAGCAGTTCCGCGTGCCGCCCGCGCTCCACCACCCGCCCGCCATCCAACACCACAATCTCATCGGCGTGGAGAATCGTCGACAACCGGTGGGCGATCACCACCACCGTGCGCTCCCGCACCAGCCGATCGATCGCCTCCTGCACCTCGCGCTCCGATTCCGTATCCAGCGACGAAGTCGCCTCGTCCAGAATCAGAATCGGCGGATTCTTCAAGATCGCCCGGGCGATCGCGATCCGCTGCCGCTGCCCGCCGGAGAGGCGCACCCCGCGCTCGCCGATGCGGGTCGCGAACCCCTGCGGCAGCGCCTCCACAAAATGCAGCGCATTGGCCGCCGCCGCTGCCGCAGGG
>JALXCG010000795.1 GCA_026991065.1 Gemmatimonadota bacterium
TTTTTCAGTGCACCAGTACAGCGCCAACCGATGCCCGGGCGGCTCCGCCGGCCGCAACCAGCGACCTCACCCGCCTGGTTAATTCGCCGCCGGATGCGGCGCGGCGGATCGCCCAAAATCATTGAGCACCATCCTCATCGCTTCGTTCCGCGGGCGCCGGCTGACGCCCGGAGCGGTAGCGGATCCGGATCTGCAACGGCACGCCCTCAAAGCCGAAATCGGCGCGCAGGCGGTTGTTCAGAAAGCGCCGGTAGGACTCCGGCAGATTCAGCCGGGTATTCACAAAATAGACAAAACGCTGCGGCGCAACTCCCACCTGCGTCGCGTAGAGCACCCGCACATGCTTGCCACGCAGCGCCGGTGGCGGATTGCGCCGGGTCGAAGCCTCCAGAGAGCGATTCAGCTCCGCGGTCGGAATCCGCCGGTAGTAGTTCTTGTGCACCCGGTCGATCGCCCGATGCAGCTTGGTCACCCGCCGTCCGGTCACCGCTGAAGTGCGCTCCAACGTAGCGTACTGAAGAAAGCGCAGCTTGCGCCACAGCTCTTCATCAAAGGCCCGGCTCACCCCCGCCTCGGTGGAGATCAGATCCCACTTGTTGGCCACCAGCACCACCCCGCGCCCCGATTCCGCCGCCATCGCCGCCACCCGCACATCCTGCGCCGTCACTCCCGCGGCGGCATCGATCACCACCAGCACCACATCCGCGCGGTGGATTGCAGCGGCGGTGCGGAGTGCTGAATAGTGCTCGACCCCATGAGAGATCCGCCCTTTGCGCCGCAGTCCGGCGGTATCGATCAACAGATAGGAGCGCCCATCCATCTCCACCAACGTGTCGGTGGCGTCGCGGGTGGTCCCCGCCTGGGGCGAGACAATCACCGTGTCCTCGCCGGCCAGCGAATTCAGCAGCGAAGACTTGCCCACATTGGGACGGCCCACGATCGCCACGCGCGGCACGGCGCGAGGAACCTCGCGGCCGTGACGCGGCACTCCCGGCAGCTCCCTCACAACCGCGTCGAGCAGGTCACCCACACCGCGCCCGTGAGCGGCGGAGATCGGATGCGGCTCTCCCAGCCCCAGCGCCCAGTAGCTGTTCGCCTCCTGCGCCAGGGTGGCGTGATCCGCCTTGTTCACCGCCAACACCAGAGGCAACCCCGTGGCCTGCAACTTGCGCGCCACGGCCTCATCGATCATGCTCGGCCCCACCTGCGCATCCACTAGCAGAAGCAGCACATCCGCGGTCTCGATCGCCTGATCCACCTGGAAGTTGATCAACTGTTCCAGCGGCAGCGTCGATTCCGGCACCAGGCCACCGGTGTCGGCCAGGGCGAAGGTGTGGCCGGTCCACTCGGCGATCGCGTAGAGCCGATCGCGGGTTACCCCGGGCTGATCGTCGACAATGGCCTGGCGCCGGCCGATGATGCGGTTGAAGAGTGTGGATTTGCCCACATTGGGGCGGCCGACAATGGCGACGATCGGGCGCCTCTCAGTGCCCTCATGGGCACTCCCGGGCAGTTCCGCGGCCGCGGCCTGCGGGGCGGACAGATCGGGCGCTGGCGGATCAGAGGAGTTGGTAGACATGGGAAAAGACTCGAAACCGGGGCCGGTACTGGGCGCCGGAGGGAGAGAGAAAGAGGTGCTCAGGCCCGCGAAGCCGCGGCGACCACAATGGCGTCGGCAATCTGCCGCGGATCCTCGGGAACTGGTAATAATCGCACGCCTGCCCGCTCCTGCGCAGCGGCGAATGCGAGATCATCGAGAAAAAGCCCATCGCCGTTCACCACCTTGGGCGGCAGGAGCACCAGATCCGGATTCACGCCCTCCGCGCGCACCTTCGCGACGGCCCCCAGAAGATCGCCGCCGGGAAGCAGGTTGGAAACGCTGACCGAGGCGCCGAAAAGAGTATTGGTCACCGCTTCAACACGCAGTTCAAACGGCAACGGCCGGCCGGAGCGGCGAAACGCCTGCTCCACGATCGCCCGGGCCGAGGTGCCGGTCAATGCCAGGAGCATCGGCCGGGTGGGCAGCGGCGGCAGTTGTTCCAACGCCTCGGCCACGATCTCAAACCAGTAGCGCCCCAAGCCGACACCATTGTCCAACTGCTCCAACTCACCATAGTGCGCAAGTGGCGGCAGATCGCGGCCGGCCAACAGGTAGAACTCATCGGCCGCGAACACAAACGGCGTCCCCAGCCGCTCTTCGCATTCGCGCTGCAAACCATCGATCCGCGCCAACTCGGCGCGTGCCGCGGCGGCATCGAAGAGCGGAATCCCGGGCAGATTCTTGCGATGCGCGGTCAACCCCACGGGAACGCAGGCAAGGGTCCGAATCCCCGGATGGCGGGCCGCCAGATCCCGAACAGTGCGTTCGAGCACTTCACCGTCGTTCCAGCCGGGGCAGATCACCGACTGCGTGTGAAGTTCAATCCCCGCAGCCAGGAAAGCATCGATCTCCTCCAGGATCGGGCGCGGATTCGCCCCCTTGCGCGCCCGCAGCAGCGCCCGGCGCACCTCTTCGTCGGTCGCGTGCACCGAAACATAGAGGGGCGAGAGCCGCTGCTCGATCACCCGCCGGCGCTCGTCGTCGCGCAGATTGGAGAGCGTGCTGAAACTCCCGTAGAGAAAGGAGAGCCGAATATCCTCGTCCATCACGTAGATCGACTTGCGCATTCCCTTGGGATTCTGATGCACGTAGCAGAACACGCAGCGGTTGCGGCAGAGGCGCACGTCGAATTCACGCCACACAATCCCCGGATCGCCGGCCGGTAGAAGCAGTTCAAAATCACGCTCTTCACGGGCAAAGTGATAGCGGTTGCGGGAGTCGGGCTCGGCATGAAAAAGCAGGTCGATCTCGTCGGCGACCGGCTCACCATTCAGGCTCAGCAGGCGATCCCCCGGCTCAATGCCACGCCGGGCCGCCAAGCTGCCGGGGCGCACCTTCTCGACCCAGAGTCCCTCGCCGGGTGCAGTGGATCGATTCACGCGGAATCCTCCTCATCGGGCTTGACAGCGGGAACCTCTCCCACCGCGTCCGCCGCAACCACCTCTGCCGAACTCGCGTCCGGGGGCGCGGGCGGGGGAGCGATCTCCTCCAGCGCCACGCCGAGCGCCGCCATCGCCGGGACCGCCACCAGAATGCCGACAAAGCCCCAAAACACCGGAAAAACCAGGATCGCGAGCATCACCAGCGCCGGATGCAGGCCGACCCGATCACCGACCAGGCGCGGCGAGAGCACCGCCTGCTCCAACATCTGCACCGCGCCGAACACGGCCAGCACCTTCAGGGCGGTGATCATCGGCGCCGGCGAGAGCAGCGCCACCGCGATCGCCGGCAGGACCGAAGCGATCAGGCCAATCACCGGCACAAGGTTGAACACCCCGGCCAGGATTCCCAGAAGCAGCGCAAAATCCACCCCCAGCAGCAGCAACCCAAGCGTCGTCAGGACGCCGATCGCCAAACAGACCATGGCCTGACCGCGAAAATAGGCGCCAAGGATCTCGTCCAGGCGGCGCGCCACCCGCCGCACCCGGCGGCGCCCCGCCGGATCCACCCGGCGATCGATGGCGGCCACAATGCGGTCCCAGTCGCGCAGCAGATAGAAAACCAGAATCGGCGTCAATATGGTGTAGGAGAGGAAGCTGGCAAATGCGCTCACCCCCTTGCCGACCTGCATCGCACCGACAAAGAGCTGCTGCAGTACCCCCCAGGCGTACTGAGCGATCTCGCCCAAGTAGGATTCCCACTGCAGATCCCACGACGCAACCGCAACCCGCTCCACCCCTGCCCGCGCCCAGTTCATCACGGTCGCCCCGGCGGCCGGAAGTGCCTCGATCAACCGCCCCATCTCGCCGATCACCAACGGCCCCAGCCACATCACGCCGCACACAACGCCGGCACCGATCGGCAGCAGCAGAACCAGAATCGCCAGACTGCGTGAAACCCCCGCTGCCTCGAAACGGTCCACCACCGGATCGCCGAGATAAGCGATCAGCGCGGCAACCACGAATGGGGCAAAAACGGTGTGCGCAACGGTTACCAGCCAACAGACCCCGACCACCAGGTCGACCACCAGCAGCCGGCCTCCCCAGCGCTCGCGGCGGTAGGGATAAACCAGATAGGCCGCCAAGAGCACCAGAATCGGTGGCGAAAGATAGCCCCATCCCGCCACCAGCGCCGCCAGGGCGGCCCCCACCGCGACCAACGGCCCCGGCCCGGTCCCGAATCCGGGTGGCTCCGCGGCCGGTTCCGGCGTGACGGCGCCGCTCACGGCGCGCTCTCGGACACTGGGAATGGCGCGGTGGTGACCACCACGCGACACTCCTGCAGCAGGTGGAACATGCGCGCATCACCGTGCAGGTGCTGAACGTCCTCGTCGCTGACCACGAAATCGCAGGCGCCGCGCACCCCCAGCGGGCGCAGATGCAGCGGGTGCTCGCCGACGCGCTCGGTTGCCGACGGATCGCCGGCCTCCACATAGCGCACCAGCCCCTGGGTCAATGCTCGCTCACGTTCGGCAAAAGCGGGACCGTAGACCTCGCTGCCGTTCAGGTTCAGGAGGCGTGGAAAAAGCGCCGGCTCAAAACGCAGATCGCCGACATGGAGCATCACCCCGGTGGGCAGGTGCTCCTGATTCGGAAACGGTTGCGGCCCCGGCGGGTAGGGACGGGAGCGCGGCCACGGGTTGCCGCAAAGGGGGCAGAGAAGAGGCGCCAGCGGCTTGCCGTTGCCGAATTTGGGGGCAACCAGCGGCGACAAAAGGGTGAGGAATTTCAGTTCCAGACGAACGGTCAACTGACCATCGGAGCGGCTCGCGCGGCGCGAGTGCGCGACTTGCGAAATCTTTTCCCGCAGCAGCGCCTCGAGCGCGCTGTCGCCGCGCAGGCGCTGCCCCAGAGTCTCGCCGGCATCGATGCGGACCAGCGCCAGCAGTGCCATCATCGAATCCTCCGCCTCCTGGCGAGCCAGGTTCCAGCCGCGGGGCGCCGGCTCCGCCGCTTCGCCGAAGGATCGCAACGAGCCGGAGCGCCAATCGATCTCCTCATAGGGAGCGGGGTGCAGAAGAAGAATCTCCTGCGCGCCGGCCTGCTCCGCACTCGTGCGCGGAAGAAAGCCGCCGAGCCCCCAGCCTGCGGCCCAAAGCAGCACCGCGGAAAAACGTCGGCGCAAACCACCGAAACGCACCATGAAGCGCACCTTCACTGGAGGGATAGAGGATTCAAGAAGTACAGAAACACGGACCCCCGCGGAGCGAGGGCCCGTGTAGAGTTGGAGCGGGCAACGAGATTCGAACTCGCGACTCCAAGCTTGGGAAGCTTGTACTCTACCACTGAGTTATGCCCGCTGGGCGGAGTAAACGATGCCGCGCGACAGATATTATGCTGAGCGAGGCGAATCAGGCAAGGCGAAGTTGGGGGCCGCGAAGAAATAACTAGACTGGCTCGGTCGGTGCCGTCAAAGCGAACGCCGGATCGAAGTGCGCCAACCACTGCAAAGGATAGGCTCGCACCGTCATCACCACCGGCAGGAGGCAGAGCGTCCCCACAAACGGCAGGATCAAAAGAAGCAGCCCGATCCCCAGCGAGACCACGATCAGCACCAGGACCACGAGCGCGGCGCAGATCTTGATACCCAACGCCATCAGGCCGACCATAAGAAAGGAACCGGGATGCTGCCGAAGCAACTCCCAGAAATGGCGCAATCCACCGACAAAATCTGTGTTGTGCCGAATCATCAGCGGCAGTACGAACGCTTCGACCCAGAAAAGGCAGTACGCCGCCACCACTCCCAATGGCAGGGCAGCAAGAACGAGGCCAACCAAGGGGAACAGGGAAGAGTCCCCCAAACCGCCGCCACCAAATCCCGCTGCCAGACCAGACAGCTCGACCCCCACGACCAGCATGCCGATCGCAACCAGGAAGAGCAAGCCCAGGCCCAGGCGCCACCAGAAGAAAGAGTTGCCCTGGCGCTGAAACCGCCGCCATGGTTCGCGGATGGCGCATTCGCCATGCCAGACATTTTCGATCCAGACAAACTTGGCGCGTGAGTTTACCCAAAGCAGGACCACGGCCAGTACAATGCCGGCCAGCACCAGCAGAGTGATGAAGATGGCCGAGATCCCGCCGATCAGCGTTCCCCATGAGGTACCGCTGCCAAGCGCGGGTAGCACACCGGTCAACCCCACCAAGGGCGCCGCAACGGCATCGGAGGTGCCGCCGTGCAGTTGCTCCAGAATGCGCCCCTGGGAGCCGCCCGGAAGATCCGCCAACCAAGCCGCCAAGGCGAAGAGCAACCACCGGCGTAGGGCAAAGGGCCGAAAAAGTAGCGCGCGCATCTGATCAAGCGAACGCTCGAGCGGGGCGAAATAACGAATCTGCTCCATGGCGTTTCCTTGGAAAAACGTGGCAGGGGGGGCGATGTTCCCTTTACACCAACCCCGCTCCCGGAATTCTCCGATTGCGGTCCGGACTACCGCTCCAAAGCCTCCTCCACGACCGCGACCAGATCTTCGCGCGTGAACGGTTTGGCCAGGATCGCCGCAATCCCCAACTGCCTTGCCCGCTGCAGCAGTTGGTCGGCAACCGTGCCGGAAACCAACACCACCGGCAGCGTGGGCCAGCGCTGGCGAATCCGCTCCAGGGTCTGCAAGCCATCCAGATCGGGCATATGGAGATCCAGCAGAAGAAGTTCCGGCAACTCGATCCCGAGCCGCTCGATCCCTTCTCGCCCACCGCCGGCGGTCACTACCAGATGGCCGAGTTGCTCAAGCAGTGTCCGCAGCACATCCCGAATCATCGGATCGTCGTCAACCACCAGGATCGTGTGTTGCTTCGATTCGTGGTCCACATTGCCCCCTTTCACGGATCGGTAGCGCGCCGCCGCGCTCCGTCCCGCCGCCGGCAAGTATAGATGATTCAGATGCAACCGTCAGCCGGCTCACTCCTGCGCAATGCGCAACACCGCGGCGCCATCGATCCGGCCGTCGCGCAGCCGCTCAAGCGCCTGGTTGGCCGCGTGCAGAGGAAAACTCTCCACCTCGGTGCGCACCGGCACCCGCGGTGCCACAGTGAAGAACTCCTCGCCGTCGCGACGAGTCAGATTGGCTACCGAGCGAATCACCCGCTCGCCCCAGAGCCGGGAGTAGGCAAACTCCGGTATCGGGCTCATGTGGATGCCGGCACAGACCACAATTCCGCCCTTGCGCACCACGCGCAGCGCTTCCGGCACCAGCGACCCCACCGGCGCAAAAAGAATCGCCGCATCCAACTCGCGTGGGGGCGTCGCCCCGGAAGCGCCCGCCCAGGTCGCCCCGAGCCGGCGGGCGAAGGCCTGGGCGCTCGCATCCCCGGGCCGGGTAAAAGCGTAGACCTCGCGACCCTGATGCACCGCAACCTGCGCGATGATGTGAGCGGCGGCTCCAAAACCGTAAAGCCCGAGACGTCCGGCGTCCTCCGCCATGCGCAGCGCGCGGTAGCCAATCAGGCCGGCGCAGAGCAGTGGGGCCGCATGAAGATCGTCGTAGGCTGCGGGAATCGGAAAAGCGTATCGATGGTCGGCGACCGCGTATTCGGCAAAACCTCCATGGATGTCGTAACCGGTAAAGCGGGCCCGGTCGCAAAGATTCTCCCGTCCGGCACGACACTGCGGGCAGCTCCCACAAGTGCTCCCCAGCCAGGGAACGCCCACGCGCTGCCCCACTTCCAGCGTCTGCACCCGATCGCCACGGGCCACCACCTCCGCAATGATCTCGTGACCGGGAATCAAGGGCATGCGCGGCTCGGGAAGATCACCATCGACAATGTGCAGATCGGTCCTGCAGACAGCACAAGCACGCACCCGCAGAAGCAGATCCAGCGGCCCGGGAGTGGGTGAGTCCACCTCCAGCAAACGCAGTGGTTCACCAACCCGCGTCATCACCATCGCCTGCATCGCCATCTCCAATCTCAGCCCGAAGGCCGGGAATGTAGGGTACTATCACGCGCACGGGATCCCCCGCGCAACTCTCCATTCGCCCACGCCGCCGGCTCTGTTCCATGCACCCCGCTCAACCCGCTATGTCTCCCGCCTCGCTCCCGCCCGCATCGCTGGAGATTCGCCTCGACGCGGTCATCCTCAGCGTATCCGGTGGTGCACCGCACGTGTGTACCATCGAAGATGGTTGCGGTGAGCTGGCCCTCCCCTCGGGCCCACTGGACCTCGCCCAGGATCGCACCCTCGAACTGGCGGCCCGACGCCGCGTGCGCGAACAGGTCGGCATTGAGCTGGGTTATGTAGAACAGCTTTACACCTTCGGCGACCGCGACCGCAAGCCCACTGCGCGCACCGATGGCGCGCGGGTGATTTCGGTCGCCTATCTGGCATTGGTCGAAGAGGAGCATCTAACGGTCAAACCCGACTCCCAGGTCGCCTGGACGCCCCTCTACACACTTCTTCCCTGGGAAGATTGGTTTCGCGGGCGCCCGCCACGTCTCGATCAGGATCTGATTCCCGGAATCCGCGCTTGGATCGCGGACGCGGCCGACCCCGGAGTTCGCGCCGAGCGCCGCGCGCGGGCCGACCTGACCTTCGGCAGCGAAGGCGCTCCCTGGGATGGCGAGCGCGTGCTCGAGCGCTACGAGCTACTCTATGAGATCGGCCTGGTCGCCGAGCGGGAGCGGGATGCGGGCGGCGCGCGGCCGCCCGCCACAGCAGCAACCCAGGGCCGCGCCATGGCGGTTGACCATCGCCGCATCTGCGCCACGGCCCTGGGGCGACTGCGCGGCAAGATCCGCTATCGCCCCCTGGTGTTTGAGTTGCTGCCGGACCAGTTCACACTGCTGGAACTGCAGCGCGTGGTCGAAGCCCTGGCGGGGGTTCCGATCCACAAACAGAATTTCCGTCGTCTGGTCGACCGCAGCCGGCTGGTCGAAGGTACCGGCAACCACCGAGCCCGCACCCGCGGTCGTCCAGCGGAGCTGTTCCGCTTCCGCCGCGATGTTCTGCGCGAACGGCGCGGCCCCGGAATCGGCCTGCCGCGCCTGAAGTAGCTCCCGGATCACGCCGGTAGAGTCAGGCCTTTGCTGCGCAGCACTTCAGCCACCACCGCGTCCGCCTTGGCGAAGCGTTGGGGCCAGGTGTTGGCGCGCGCTTCGGCGATCCGCTTCCGGCGCAACTCGGTGGCTTCCTCTCCGCTCTCCTCCAGCGCCGCGGCCACCGCCGCCACAAACTCGCCCGGCTCCGCCGCCACCCGCACCAGGGGCTCCAGATCGCGCAGCGCCGGTATCTCCACCGAAACGGTTGGAATCCCCGCCGCCAAATACTCGTAGGACTTGGTGGGAAACATGTAGCGCACATATTTCGCCTTGCGGAAAGGGATCAGCCCAACATCGAAAGCGGCCAAATACCCCGCCAGTTCATGCGGCTCGCGGCCACCGAGAAAATGTACATTGGGCAGAGCCTTCAGCGCCGCCGGGGCGGGGCTCAGCTCCGGTCCCACCATCACCAACTGCCACTGCGGATCGGCCATCGCCAGCGCAACCAGCAGATCGTAATCCAAACGCGGATCGATCGCCCCCAGATAGCCCACCCGCGGGTGGGGAATCGCCGCCACGTCCGGGGCGATCTCCACATTGGGATCGGCGGCCCGCTCCACCACCTGCTCATCGACCCCACTGGGGAGATAGAGCAGATCCTCGCGGATCGTGCCCAGATCCTCGCGCAGCGTCGACGCGGTCACCATCACCCGATCCGCGCGTCGCAGCAACCGCGCCTCCATCGGATCCAACAACCGCCGTTTCTTCTGATTGGAGTGATAGGCAGCGATGCGATCGTTGCAATCGAAGATCACCGCACAGGGATCGAGAAACGCCTCATCCGCCAGATAGAAGGGGTGATACGACCACACCAGCGGCCGCCTGAACCCCAGTGAGCGAACCACCCCCGCCATCGATCGGCGCATCAGCTGGTGGTTGCAACCATCGATCACCCCGAGAATCCCCATCTGAAAAAACAGCGGCGGCGGGGTCCAGACATGCAAATTGGGAGCGATCCGACGGACTCCTCCGCGCCAATTGCGGAAATCGTTCTTGATCCGCTGCTTGAACTCGGGATGCAGCCACATCGTGGTGAACGCATAAGGCGCATCGCAAAAAAGCACCCGGTTCCCGCTCTCCGCCAGATGCAGCGCCGTTTTGTGCATAATCAGCTGGACGCCGCCCCAACTGATCCAGCTTGGGATCACAATGTCCAGTCCACTCAGCGCTGCCATAAACCACTCTTCTCCTCAACGTTTTCGGGGTCTTTGCGAGACCGCTCAAGTTTAGGGAGCGACATCCGCGCTGACAAGAATCTTGGATCCTCCGCACTCCCCCTCGTTGGAGCCAGCCATGCCGAACAACCCCACGCCTCGCACCACCACCGCCGGGGACTACCCCTTTCGCTTCAACTCCGGCGCCTGCGCCGCCTGCGCCGGCCGCTGCTGCCGTGGCGCTCCCGGCCATGTCTGGGTAGACCCTGACGAACTGTCCCGGATCGCCACCCATCTCAACCAACCGGTGCTCACCATCCGCCGCGACTACGCCCGCCAAGTCAACGGCCGCTGGTCGCTGCGCGAACGCCCGCTCGCCGCCGACGATTTCGCCTGCATCTTTTTCGATCTCGGCCGCTCCCGCTGCACCATCTACCCGGTGCGCCCGCGGCAGTGCGCCACCTATCCATTCTGGCATCGCTTTCGCCACGACCCGCGGACCGCCGCCGCCGAGTGTCCCGGAGTGGAGATTCTCTGACCCCGGCCTCTCTCTCACCAAGAGCGGAACGTCGCCGCCGCGACAGGTCTCCTGGACACCCCGCGACGACGGCGCTTTCAGCACAGCAATGCGCTCCCCCGCCAGCGCTCAGCCGCTCACGCCACCGGCTCGGGCGCGTAGGAGATCTTCGCCAGCTGC
>JALXCG010000796.1 GCA_026991065.1 Gemmatimonadota bacterium
CCGTGGGCACGGTGCGCAGCGCGGCGTATGAACGGGCGGCGGCGCGCCTGGCGCCGGGGCTGCCGGTGATCAGCCGCGCCTGCCCGCTTTTTGTGCCGCTGGCGGAGGAGAACATGGCGGATCACGCGGCCACCGAGTTGATCGCCCGCGACTATCTGCTGCCGCTGGTGCGAAAAGGGATCCGGGCCCTGGTTCTGGGCTGCACCCACTATCCGCTGCTCATGACAGTGATCGCCCGGGTGGTCGGGCCCGGGGTGAAGCTGGTCGATTCCGCCCACGCGGTGGCCAATGAACTGGCCCGGGTGCTGCCCGCCGCGGGAGAGTTGGCGGGGAGTGATGCGAATCCGCGCCACCGTTTTTATGTGACCGACACCGCGACGCGTTTTTCCGAGATCGGTTCCCGTTTTCTCGGCACGGCGCTGCCGGCGGTGGAACTGGCCGATTTCATTAAGGAGTAGTTCGATTCTCATGAGCAAAACGACCTTCATGCGCGGCGACGGCCGCGGCGCCACGGATCTGCGTCCAGTGCGATTCACCCCCGGCTATCTCGATCACAACCCGGGTTCGGTCCTGGTCGAGATGGGGAAGACCCGGGTGCTCTGTGTCGCCACGGTCGAGGAGCGGGTGCCGGCCTGGATGCGCGGGGCGGACCATGGCTGGCTCAGCGCCGAATATGCCATGCTGCCTCATGCCGGGCATGAACGCACGGCGCGGGAATCGACGCGGGGCAAGGTCAAGGGGCGAACCCACGAGATCCAGCGCCTGATCGGGCGCAGCCTGCGCGGGGTGACCGATCTGCGGGCGATGCGCGGGCATACGGTGCAGATCGACTGCGACGTGATCCAGGCCGACGGCGGCACCCGCACCGCTTCGGTCAACGGTGCCTGGGTGGCCACGGCGCTGGCGCTGCGGGCGCTGCCGAACATCGGCGACCAATGGCGCGAAGTGCTGCGTCAACCGCTGGCGGCGATCAGCGTGGGGGTGGTGAAGGGCGATGTTCTGCTGGACCTCTGCTACGAAGAGGACAAGAATGCAGATGTAGACATGAACGTGGTCATGACCGGCGATGGTCGTTTCGTGGAGATTCAGGGAACCGCGGAGGGTTCCCCGTTCGACCGGGCGACCCATGACCACTTGCTGGATGCAGCGCAGGTGGGGATCGAGCAGATTCTCGCCCTGCAGAAAAGGGCGGTGGCTTGATGAGTGCTGCAGATGGATCCGGGCGGGGGCGGCCGATTCTTGTGCTGGCCACACGCAATCCCGACAAGGTGAAGGAGCTGCGCGAGTTGTTGGCAGAGCTGCCGCTGACGGTGGAGCCGGCGAGCGCGTTTCCGGAGGTGCCGGCGGAGATCGAGGAGACAGAGCCCGATCTGGCCGGCAACGCAATGCTCAAGGCGCGCACAGTGGCCCGTGCATGCGGGCACTGGGCGCTGGCGGATGACACCGGCCTGGAGGTGGATCACCTGGGTGGCCGGCCGGGCGTGGAGACCGCGCGTTTCGCCGGTCCGACTGCCACTTACGACGACAATGTGAAGATGCTGCTGGAGCGTCTGAAGGGGGTTGCGGCGGCGCGGCGCGGGGCGCGGTTTCGCACAGTGGTCGCCCTGAGCGACCCGAACGGCGTCTGTAGCTGCGTCGAGGGGGTTTGCCCCGGCACGATTGCCGAGGCGCGGCAGGGCAGCGGTGGTTTCGGCTACGACCCGATCTTCTGCCCGGCTGCCGGCGACGGGCGCACCTTCGCCGAGATGACGCGCGCGGAGAAGGGCGGAATCAGTCACCGCGGGCAGGCCATGCGGGCCGCCAAGGCGGAGATCGCCAGGCGCATGGGAGCGACCGCGCAAGCGCGGCCGGGCGGGGCGGAGGAGCACGCCGCGCGGGCCCCGGAAAGCGGCTCCGCGAGCGAGTCGGCGAGCGAGTCGGCAACCAGGGCGGCGGCAGCCGGCGCGGTGCTGGTGATCGATGATGAAGAGATCATCCGCGAGATCACCGAGGAGCTGCTGCTCACCCAGGGCTACCGGGTCCACACCGCCGCCGGCGGGGCCGAGGCGGTAGCATTTCTGCGCGCGGAGCATGAGCCGTTGCGCTGCATTCTGCTCGACCAGACCATGCCCGGCATGACCGGCGAAGCGTGCCTGCGGGAGATTCGGGAGATCGATTCCGAGGTTCGCGTGGTGCTCTGCAGCGGACAGCCGGCAACGACTCTGCGCGCCCTCTTCGATCCGCTGGGGGTCCAGGGCTATCTGCAGAAGCCTTTTGGCCTGAAAACGCTGGTTGCCGCGATCGAGGGGGTCGAGGAGTAGCGGCGGCCCGGCCCGGGGAGAACTCATCCAGAGAGAATGCTTGCTTTTCCGCCGGCCGGAATCCACAATCAAAGGCTAGCCTGATCTTCAGCAAGGTTCACGCCGGCTGCCGGCAACGGTCGCCGGATCCAACCCGGGCAGGGGGTCAGGCCGGTTCGAGCCAGGCACGAAGGCTCCATCTCCGGGTCACCCGGCGTCGGGGCGTGGCGCAGTGGGAGCGCACCTGCTTTGGGAGCAGGGGGTCGCGAGTTCAAGTCTCGCCGCCCCGACCACCCGGAGCCTTCGGCCCGAGTATCCCGCCGGTGTAGTTCAATGGATAGAACGGCGGCCTTCTAAGCCGCATGCTGGGGGTTCGATTCCCTCCACCGGTGCCAGGGTGAGCGAGTGTCGCTGAGCAAATCGGCGGCGCTCGTTCTTTTTTTGGGGGTCTCGTCCAAGCCGTACCCTGAAGCCATCGACGCAGGCATCTTGCTGCCCGGCACAGTCTCCAGTCGGAGAGCCGAAAGACCCGGGTCCCTATTTGACGGCTCGCCTCGGATCTCCCAGCAGGTAGAACCCACGAGGCTTCACCAACTCTGCATCGATGCCAAGCCGGCGGCATCAGACCTGACAACCTGGCAAGACGACAGTCATTGCACTTCTCAGTTCGCTCGATCCGACTCTTCCGGCGCGGCGGGCGGCACGTCCAGACGTAGATCAAGCACTCTGGCGCACACGGTCGTCTCGGAATCCGATAACTCTTTGCTCTGCCTTTTCATATTGCGCTCGATGTCGTCAATGCCCTCAGTGCAATGTGTCTTCCTGCCGTCACTCGGGTCCCATGACTCGCACCAAAAGTACGCAACCAGATACAGCCCATGCTTACACCGCTGGTTGTCCCTAAGATACCGATCGACGAGTTGGGTTTTCATTGCCACATCCAGTTTGCGGTGCCAACACCCCTTATTCTCGATGATCACACGGACCGTGTCTGCCTCCGTTCGACCGGGCAAAGCTTCGACAAGAATGT
>JALXCG010000797.1 GCA_026991065.1 Gemmatimonadota bacterium
GATCATCAATGATGCCGTCCAGGATTGGGTGATCCTGGAGCGCGACACTGCTCTTGATGCGTTCGATCTGCGGGATCGCCGCCGTGACCTTGAGACGGCCCAGCGCATGCGCCGCCGCCATCCGCACCGATTCGAGAGGATCCCGGGTGAGGTCTTGCAGGATCTCCACATAGGGAGCGCGCTCCGAATCCCCCAGCCACTCGATGGAGTTCCCCAGGGCACCCACGGCGATCGGGCGGCAGGTGTCGCTCTCGCGCCCGTAGGCGACTCTGCCGGCCAGCAGTTCGGTGGCCCGCGCGCTCTTGGTGCGGCCGAGCGCCCGCAACACATGGCTACGCAGGACGCCGTGCCAATCGGGCGCGTGGAGCTGCTCTTCGAAGAGATCCAGGTCGCCTTCCTCGCGCATCTGCGCCAGCGCGGCCAGCGCAACACCACGCTCGCCGTAGCCGCGCTCGGGGCGCGCCAGGAAGCGGCGCAAGGCGGCGGCCGCGCGGGAGTCGCGGTAGTTGCCGAGAGCGGTGGCAAGAGCTGGAATCACCCGGGGGTCCTCTTCGTGGTCGATCCAGTCAACCAGCGCTTCCAGGGCAGTGGTGGAGTTGGCGCCGGCCAGCGCGTCGGCCATCTCGATCCGCACGCCAAAGAAGGACTCGGCGTGGTAAGCCTCGCGAACCGCCTGGATGTTGCGCGCCGTGCCGCTCTCGACCAGGGCCTGAGCCGCGAGAATGCGGCCTTCGACATCCTTGGCCCGGGTCAACTGCCGCCGCAGTTGCTGATCGCCCGGGGAGAACACCAGCTTCTTCAGCAGTTTGCCGTGAGGATCCACCCGCACCTGCAGCGGGGCAGCCGTCATGGTCGCCACCGCACTCTTCTGGGCGCGATCCAACCGGACGGTGACAAGGTGCTCACCGCCGTCGGGATCTTCCCACCACAGATCGACATCCACAGTGAAGAGGCCGATTCCGCGCTCCTCATCCACCTGGGTCTGCTCGAGGGTGAAGACCCCTTCGTTGCGCTCGCGGTCAAACGAGAAGGTGACCTTGAGTTGCAAGTAGCCGGGTGAATGGATCCACTCGTCGAAGAAGCGCTGCAAGCTCTTGCCAGAGTGCTTCTCAAGGATGCGGCGGAAGTCATGGGTCTCGACCACATCCTTGGAGTAGGTCGCCACGTAGTCGCGGACTGCCGGCCAGAACACATCGTCCCCGAGAATGCACCGCAACATGTGGATGCGGGAGGCTCCCCCAGGATAGGTGTGGGCATCGAACATCTGCCAGCTTGTGCGATACTTGCGCGTGGCGATCGGCCGCACATATTTGTTGTCGGCTTCACGGAAATAGCGATTGGCGTTGATCCACCGGTCGTAGCCGGCGGCTTCCTCGCTCTCGTTCTGCTCCAGCCAGACTGTTTCGATATAGGTCGCCCAGGACTCCTTGAGCCAGCTGTGGGAGTGATCGCGAATGACCACCGCGTCGCCGAAGTAGGAGTGCGCCATTTCGTGGATGTTGGTGGCGTCGACCTGGTGGGCGGCTTCGCGGGAGCGCACTTCATCGTGGATAAAGCGGCCATCCCAACTGACCAGGGACATGTTCTCCATCGCCCCCCAGATTCCGGGGAGGGCGAATTGGTAGTATTTGGAGAAGGGGAACGGGGCGCCCATCTGCCGGGTGAGCCAGCGCATCATCGCCGGCGTGCGACCGAAGGAGCGGTGCAGATCCTCCGGCGTGTAACCCTTGCGGGGGCCGAAATAGGCGATCGGCACGCCGTCGACGGTTTCGTCATCGAAACGGCAGAAGTCACCCACCGCGATGCAGATCAGGTAGCTGGGGCAGGGATAGTCAAGAGCCCAGTGGGCGGTGGCGCTGCCATCGCCGTTGCTGGTCCGGCCCCGGTCGGTGCCGCCGGCGAGGATGGTGAGATCTTCCGGGGCGGTGATGCGCAGGTCGAAAGTGGTGCGCACCGAAGGCAGGTCGATGCAGGGGAGCCAGTAGCGCGCGCGCTCGGTCTCGTTGTCGGTGGCGACAAAGCGACAGCGATCGGGGTAGTCCTGGTCCGGCACGGAGAAAACCAGGCCGCTCACCGGGGCTTCCACGCGGTAGCTCACCGCCACACTGCGCGTTTCTCCGGCACTGAAGGGATCAGCCCAGGTGATCCGGATTTCGTGACCGTCGTAGGAGTAGTCGAGCGCGGCGCCATCCGCGCCGGTAACCGTGAGATCCTCGAAGGCGACCGCGTGCAGCGTGAGGGTGCGGCTACCGGCCGCGCGCGCGAACACGGTGGTGGTTGCGGTGGCCCGCATGACCCGGGCATCGATGTCGAAAGTGGCTTCCAGCGCGATGTGCTGCGGCTCGATCTGCAGGTCCGGCGGATAGTGGCAGCGCGATCCGGCGCCACCAAACTCGCGACCGGCAAGGGCTGAGCGGTGATTCATGAATGCCTCTTCAGCGTAACAGGAGCGCGCCAGGCGAATGATTGGGCTTGCGAGGATGCCGCACCGGACCCGCGCCGGCCCGCGCCTGGCTGTTGAAGTCATGCACTATAGCGTAGAAGCGGCTGATCTGCACCGCCTGACCGCGGGGCGGGGCGGCTTCTTGGCGAAACCGCCCGGGCGGAGGTGGGCGCAAGCGTGGATGAGAGCCGTGAAGGCGCTGTCGCGGGGGGGTGGGGAAGCGGCAGAAGATGAGCCAAGAGGCTGAAACGCTTGGCGGTCGCTCATTCGGCCAGGACCCGGGAGGGGGAACCGGCTCCCTGCTCCGATGGAGGGGGCCGGCGCGGATGAAGCGGCGGTGCGGGAGCGGACAGGATCACGAAAAGAGAGTCGGGTCCGGATTCAGGCAGTGCAGGAAGCTCCGCAGAATCATCCCGGTGACTCCCCATACGGTGACTCCATTCCACTCAACGGCATCGGTTTGCACGGCAACGCCCCGCCACTGAATGGTGCGGCGGCGGAATCCGGCGACGATGGCGTGAAGCGGGATCTCGATGACGTTGGCCACCTCGCGGGGGTCGGGGGTGCAGGTCGCATCGTCGGCGACAATGCCGACAAACGGGGCGACCCGAAATCCGGATGGGGTGGCGAGTTGGTCGAGGGCGCCAAGGACGCGTTCCGGAGTCAGGGATAGCTCCTCGTTGGTTTCGCGCAGGGCACAGTGGAGCAGATCCGGATCGCTGCTCTCGAAAGATCCGCCGGGAAACGAGATCTGCCCTTTGTGATGCTTCACCGTCGTGGTTCGTTCGGTAAAGATCAGGTGCCCCTCACCACGCCGCCAAACCAGGGGAATGAGAACCGCGGCGGGGCGCAGGCCGGGACACT
>JALXCG010000798.1 GCA_026991065.1 Gemmatimonadota bacterium
GTCTGGATTGGACCAAAGGCGCGCTCTATCGCTACTTTCCCTCCAAGGATGCGCTCATCGCGGAGCTGCAGGTGCGCGCGATTCACCGCCTGGGCGAACGCCTGCGGCGGCGGGTGGCGCCGCCGGAAGTTGCCGCCGATCCGCTCCGGCGGATCCTCGCGATTGTCGATGAGTATGTGCGTTTTGCGGCGGACGAGGCGGCCGCCTTCGGTCTCCTGGCACGCTCAATCGCGGATCCGGCGGAACTTCTCGCAACCGATTCCGCGGCTGCCGTCATCGCCGCGGCCCTGGAACTGCTGGGGCTCCTGGCGGAGGCTCTGCAGTCTGCCGAGGGGGAATACCTGGCGCCAACCGGGGAGCCGTTGGAGCGGGCGGTGGAGCTTTGGGCCGCCTTGCAGGGAACCCTGCAACTCAGAAAGATCTCGCGCATTCGACCGGATGCATTCCCGGTGGACCGACTTGCACGGCAGGCGGCTTCCACTTTGCTGCTGGGCTGGGGAGCCTCCCCGGGCCGGATCGCCGCCGGCTGGAAACGAACGCGGCCGACTGTAACGACGAAGGACGACCCACAATGAAGAACGTGCTTGGTGGCGAAATCATCGCCCGCATGCTTCACGCGGAAGGCGTTGACCATGTTTTTGGCATCATCGACGGCACCTATTTCGGCCTCTACTCCAATCTCGCGAAATATGGGATCCGGCTGATTACTCCGCGGCATGAGACCAGCGCCGCCCACATGGCCGGAGCCTATGCGCGCTGCACCGGCCGGCTGGGAGTCTGCATCGCCTCCAATGGCCCGGGCGTGGCCAACATCCTGCCTGGTGTGGCGGTCGAAAATGCCGAAGGCAATCGCGTGCTGCTGATCACCAGTTGCCGTCGCGGCGGGCTCTCCTATCCGGAGCGCGCCGGTGCCTATCAGTCCTTCGATCAGGTGGCCGTGACCCGGCCGATGACCAAATGGAGTGTCGCGGTGCCGCTGCGCGAGCGCATTCCGGAACTGCTGCAGCGGGCGCTGCGCGAGGTGCACACCGGGCGCCCCGGGGTTGTGCACGTGGATGTCCCGGAAAGTGTGCTCAACGGAAAAGGGCGTTTTGACGGAGCTGCCCTGCCGGCGCCCGGGCGCTACCGTGCCACGCAGCCGCTGGCGCCGACGGCGGAGCAGATTGGGCAGGTAGTGGCTCTGTTGCGGAGCGCCCGCCGGCCCCTGCTGCAGGTGGGCAGCGGGGTGATTCACGCTGGTGCATTTGCCCCGCTGGCCAGTGTCGCCAGGCGCCTGGATCTCCCCGTGACCACCAGTTGGGGCGGGCGTGGAGCGCTGCCTGAAACCCACCCGGCGGCGATCCCCATGGTGCACCTGAAGGCCAACGACCGGGTTCGGAGCGAAGCCGATCTGGTTCTCGCGATCGGCACCCGCTTCGGTGAGACTGATTGGTGGGGAAGGCCGCCGCACTGGGCGCCGCCGGCTTCTCAGCAGGTGATCCAGGTAGACACCGATCCGGCCAGTTTCGGTCTCAACAAGCCGATCGACCTGGCGATTCAGGCGGACGCCGGAGCCTTCCTGGAGGCTTTGGATGCGGCCCTTGCGGCAGACGAGACTCAGGCGGCGGACACCCTGGAACGGCGGGAGTGGCTGCAGGCGATACGCGCGGAGTGCAGCGCCGATCGGGCAGAACTGGACAAGCGGCTGAAGCCCGGCAATGGAGGCGTGAATCCGGGGCTGGTGCCGCGCATTGCTCAGGAGGTGCTGCCGGAAGACACGGTGTGGGTCTTTGATGGCGGCAACACGGCCGTCTGGGCACAGTTTTTCCATCAAGTACGGCAACCCAATTCGCTCCTCACCACCTACAAATTCGGCATGCTCGGGGCCGGCGTCGCGCAAGCGATCGGGGCCCGCGCGGCGCATCCCGACCGGGTGGTCTGCACCTTGATCGGCGACGGTGCCTTCGGCTTTCACCTGCAGGAGATCGAGACCGCCGTGCGCCACGATCTTCCGGCGATCTACGTGGTTTTCTGCGATCGCCAGTGGGGCATGGTGAAGATGAACCAGCAGTTTGCGCTGAAGCCGGTGAAAACCATGATCAAGAAGTCCCTGCCGGATTCGGAAACGATCAATGCCAACCTCGGCGAGATTCGCTTCGATCAGGTTGCGCGCGCAATGGGTGGGCATGGCGAATATGTGCTGCGTGCCGACGAGTTGCGGCCGGCTTTGGAACGCTCGCTGGCCGCCGGCAAGGTGAGTGTGATCCATGTGGAGATCGATCCGGTGACCCACATGTGGGCGCCGGGGCTGCTGAAGTTCAAAGAGATGCACCAGGAACCGAAAGGCTGAATCGGTGGAGCAGAGTGAGCATCGTGTCCTGGTGACCGGCGGCAACGGTTTCATCGGCCGCCGGGTTGTTTCCATGCTGGCGGCGGAGCCAAGTTGTACCCACCTGGTGAGCGCCGACGTGCGGCCGCTGCCGGAGCAGCGCAAGCTTCCCCGGGTTCACTATGAGATCGCCGACGTGCGTGATCCGGTCATGGCGGAGTTGATCGCCGCCCACCGGATCACCAGTGTGGTGCACCTGGCGTCGATCGTAACGCCGGGCAAGGAAAGCTCTCGGGCATTCGAATACTCAGTTGACGTGGAAGGCACCCAAAACGTGCTGGAGGCATGTGTGCACAACGGCGTGCGACAGATTGTGGTGACCTCCAGCGGTGCCGCCTACGGCTACTGGCCAGACAATCCCGAGTGGATTACCGAAGACGCGCCACTGCGCGGAAATGCCTCCTTTGCCTATAGCGACCACAAGCGGTTGGTTGAGGAGATGCTTGCGCGTTACCGCGAGGAGCATCCGGATCTGCGCCAGCTGATCCTGCGTCCGGGCACGGTGCTGGGGAGCGAGGTGCGGAACCAGATCACCCATCTGTTCGACAAGCCCGTGATTCTCGGAATCGCCGGCGCCCCATCGCCATTTGTCTTCATCTGGGACGAGGATGTGGGGGCGGTGATCGTTCGCGCTGTGCGCGAAGGCCGCGGCGGGATCTACAATCTCGCCGGCGACGGCGCTCTCACCCTGCGCGAGCTGGCCGCCACTCTGGGCAAGCCCTACCTGCCGCTGCCCGCGGCGTTGGTCCGGGCCGTTCTGCGTTTGCTCAAACCCCTGGGGCTCAGCCGCTATGGCCCGGAGCAGGTGGGTTTTCTGCGCTACCGTCCGGTTCTCGATAACCACCGCCTGAAGAGTGAGTTTGGCTACCAGCCGCGCTTTACTTCGCGAGAGGCGTGGCAAGCCTACCTGGACTCCCGTCAGGAGGCTGTCCGCTGAAC
>JALXCG010000799.1 GCA_026991065.1 Gemmatimonadota bacterium
GCCGCAGACCACTCTTCTTGGGTACCGGCAGGATAGCACGGGTCTGCCGCGGAGGCGCGGGCGGCAACCGAAGAGTCCGCACTACCGGGCCGCCTCAGCGGGCTCCGTGGCCAACAAAACCCGGTGTGCACCAAGCTCCTTCGCCACGTCGAGCACCGCAACCACCGCACCATGCGGAGCAGCTCGATCGGCTGAGATCACCACTGCCGGCACCTCCACGGCATCCCCCAGCAGCGCTCTCATCTCCCGCTTCAGCTCTTTTCTGCCGACCTCCTGCTCACCGACATAGGTCGTTCCATCGGCACGGATCGTCACCACCACATCGTTCACCGGCTCTGCCTGAGCGCTGGACGCAGACGGTAGATCGAGTTCCAGAGCGGGCTGCTCCTTCCAGGTGGAACTGACCGTGAAAAAGATGATCAGGATGAAGAGCACGTCGATCAAGCTGGTCAGGTCCGGACGCAGTTTCTGCCTCCCCCGGCGCGGCAACCTCACACCTCCACCTCCGTCCGCACGCGCTTCAGCTGACGCAGAAAGCGATTGACCCGCTCTTCGATCTCCACGATCAGGTCCTCCGACTTGCTGGCGAAATAGCTGTGGGCGACGAAGGCCGGAATCGCGACCAGTAGTCCTGCCGCGGTTGTAATGAGGGCTTCGGAGATGCCGCCGGAAAGCACCTCCGCCTGGCCGATCCCGCCGGCGGCCATCAAACGGAAAACCCGGATCATTCCGAACACGGTCCCCAGGAGCCCAAGCAGGGGGGCAACTCCAGCCACCGTCTCCAGAACCGGCAAACCGCGACGAATCTCGTGGACTTCGCGCAGGCCGACATCCGCGACAGCTTCCCGGGCCTCAACCGCCGGCAAGTGGCGAACATCCAGGCACGCGCAGACAATGCGGGCAAACGGACCGGGATAGAGCCGGCAGATCTCGAGAATCGTAGCGATGCCCTCTTCATCGTGTGCGGCTTCCAGCACGGCCGCAATCTCCGGTCGGACAACCCGGGACTGACGTAGCGAAAATAAGCGTTCAAACACCACCGCGAGGGCGACGATGGAAGCCACCAGAAGCGGGATCATCACAATCCCACCGCTGCGCAAAAGTTCAATCATCAGGTCTCACTCCTTAGGGATCCACGAAAGGATGGCCGCGGGTCTTGGTATGCCATTTCCGCACTCATCTCTTCGCGGACCTTTGCTGCAATCCACGCGGCGAAGCCCGGCGCGGGAAGCCCGCTCCCCGACCGGCCGGGCGCGCCCAGTCGGGAATGCGGTAATAGTAGGTGAACACAATGTCCAGATGGTCATCCGGAAAGTCGTCCGGCAGAGGCGGAAATGGGCTCGATGCCCGCACACTGTGAAGACTGGCCTCATCCAGGGATTGTTGACTCGATGACTTCACCAAGCCTGGCCCCTCAACGCTGCCATCGGGATGAATTCTGAACTGGATGCGGGTGGTCCCCTCAATGATCCCCAGCTGCGAAAACGCCGCTGGAGGATGCAAGTTCTTTTCGATGCGCGCCTTAACCGTCCGCATGTAGGGAACCCACCGCCACGCGTAGGTACTCAGGGAGAGATCGCCTTGCCCGGCCGCATTTGCTTCCGCCGCGGCGAGAGTCATCGTCGCGCGGCTGGCGGCGGGCCCACCGCTGGCCGCCGCCCCAGGCTCACGTAGATATTTGGTCCCCGGCGGCGGCCGTGAAATCTCACTCGGACGCCCCCCGACATCCTCCGGCTGAACCGGTGACCGCGAGCCCGGCTCCATCGCATCCGCCGGTTCCGCAGGCGCACTTTCGGGCGACTGCGGTGTATCCACCGCCGGCTCCGTCTCCGCGGTTCCCGGTGCGCCCTTTGCCGCGGCAATCAACTCCGGCACCGGGCTTTCTCCGGGCGAATGCGGGGTCACCAGGTCATCTCCACCCGGCGTTCGGTCCCGCGCCACCGTATTCTGTTCCGAGATGTTTTCCGTCTCCGGCGGAGGCGCATCGACTACCGCGCCTTCCGGCTGAGCTGGCACCAGACGACGTGCCTTGGGTGATGGCGCAAACACCATCTCGACGGCCGCATTCTCAGGCACACTGGTGGTAATCTCTCTGCGGCTCTCCCGCGAACTGACCAGTAGCAGAAAGAGCAGGTGCAGAAGGAGCGAAATCAGCAGAGCGCTGATACGCAAACGACGGCGGGACAATAAATCGATTTCCTTCCAAAGAATGGAACGCTCGGATCATGGGCTCTTACGCTCGAAAGGCATTGCTGTTCCAGCGAGGAACACCATGACGAACCCGCACCATACACGACAATGCCTGCCTCACCCTAGCCTGTCGCGCTCCGGTGGGGTGGCTCCGGCAAGACGGGAAACGGCTCGAGTTGTCGCCGCGCGACTTCCCGAGTCCCTGCCCACGGTCGGATTCTTCGCGGGCCTTGAGGGGGTCGACGCGATCCTCCTGGTCGATGCTCTGCCGCACCGGCGCCGCACCGCCGCCACGCGCATCCAGCTGCCGGCCCAGCGCATCTCAATACCGGTCATCGGTGGGTCGCACTCCCTGGTCAGCGAGCTGTGCCTGGTGCCGGGGCAGCGCTGGCGGCGCAAGCTATTGGCCGCGATCGACCACGCGCACGCCGGCTTTCCCTTTCATGATGTTCTGCGCCCAGACATCGCAGCGGCAGTGAAGCGCGCGGGCCATCTGGTCGAACTGAATCTCGAGCTTCTGGGGCTGATTCTGCGCGCGCTCCGCCTGCGGATCCCCGTCATTCGGCAGAGTACCGCAGTCGCCGGCACCGGTCGGACCTCAACCACACCCCCCTGGCCCCAGTCACGTCCACTGGGAGCCGCACTCGGAGAGATTGCACTGGCCTGCGGGTTCAACATCATCAGATTGGCGCCCACGGCTCGCGTCCCCGCAGGCCTGGTGGATTTCTGTGGTGCTCACCCGCTGCGCGTCGAACAGAGCGATCCACCACCCGCGAGCGGGATCCCCGAGGACCTGAACGTCTACACTCTGCTGGCCCAATGGGGGCCCGACGCAGCCCACCAGATTCGGCCGTGGCTTACTGCCCCCTGCGTCGCTCTCGGCAGGTCCCGCCCGACCACCGGCGCCACCGCTGACGATGCTATCGCTCAGGTGGCTCGGCCGGGTCGGCAGGAACCGTCAAGGGCCGCAGGCCAGCAGCGGCCGGAGACACCTCCGGAAGTTCGCTGAGCAGGCGATGCAACTCGGCGGCTGACGGAGCTGGTGCGGGGCGCCGCAATCCCGCGGCCGCGGGATCCGGAGCAGTCACCCTGTTGGTCTCTCTCTCCTCCATCC
>JALXCG010000800.1 GCA_026991065.1 Gemmatimonadota bacterium
TTCCAGTGGATCTCCGCGGTGGCACCGGCACCGGCGGCGGCGCCGGCGGCGGGACCGCCGGTCGGTGCGAGCGTGAGCGAAACGGCGAGGAGCAGCGGCGAGAGATGGAAACGCAAAACTGACATGGCGCGGAGTCTCCGGGGCGGGGCCGGAGCGCGACCAGCAGAGCGCGACGTGCGGCGGGCAGGGTGCGGAGTGCAGAGTGCGGGCAGCGCACGACGCGCGTCCGCGCGCGTCCGGCGGCGAGCCACAGCAAAAGCGAGGTTGGGGGGATTCGGAGTGCAAAAGCGCCGGGGCGCTGGAGCGGGCGAACCGGACCGGGGTCCGGAGCACTTGCCCAAGGATAACCGAGGAAAAGCCCCTGTCGAGAGGGTGCCCCTCTCCCGCTCAGTCAGCGCCTCGCTTAGACTTGTTGAGTCATTGAAAATGCCGAGCCGCGCCCCGCCGCTCCGCGGCCGCTCTGCGGCCGCGCCGCCGCCACCTACCAGGAGCCGTTCATGGGAGAGCACCTCTCCGCCGCCAGTTTTGAAGCCCCCGGACTCCGCCGCTTCATGAAGGATCTGCTGCGTGATGTCCAGGCACTGGAGGAGATGATCAGGGGAGGGATGATCGAATCGAAGATCCGCCGCATCGGTGTCGAACAGGAACTCTTTCTGGTCGACCGAACCTGGAGCCCGGCCCCGATCGCCCACGAAGCACTGGCCCGGATGGACTCTCCCGACTTTGTGACCGAGCTGGCCAAGTTCAATCTTGAATTCAACTTGCCGCCGCTGGTCTTTGGCGGCGACTGCCTCAGCCGGATGGAGCGGCAGATTGTCGACCACCTGCGTCGGGTACGCGAAGCGGTCCACGAATTCGGCTCCGAGGTGGTCCTCACCGGCATCCTGCCGACCATCGACATCTCCGATCTCGGCCTGGAGAACATGACCGAGAATCCGCGCTATGCCGCACTGAATGAATCGCTCATGCGCCTGCGCGGCGAGGACTACGAATTCCGCATCAAGGGGATCGACGAACTGCTCATCCACCACAACACGGTCATGCTGGAAGCGTGCAACACCAGTTTTCAGGTCCACTTCCAGGTGGGGTCGGAGGAGTTTGCCAAACTCTACAACATGGCCCAGGCGGCGGCCGCGCCGCTCCTCGCCACTTGCGTCAATTCGCCCCTGCTCTTCGGCAAGCGCCTCTGGAACGAGACCCGCATCGCCCTCTTTCAGCAGTCGATCGACACCCGCAACATCCGCTCCCATCAGCGCTCGGTGCAGCCGCGGGTGAGCTTCGGCACCGCCTGGGTGCGGGAATCGGCGATGGAGATCTTCCGCGAAGACATCGCCCGCTTCCGCGTGTTGATGGCGAGCAACGAGCCGAGCGATGCGCTGGCCGATCTGGCCGCCGGGCGGGTTCCCACCCTCTCCGCGTTGCGCTTCCACGCCGGCACGGTCTATCGCTGGAACCGGCTCTGCTACGGCATCTCCGACGGCAAGCCCCACCTGCGCATCGAAAACCGCTATGTCCCCTCCGGCCCCACGCCGCTCGACGAGATCGCCAATGCCGCCTTCTGGTTCGGTCTGCTCGCCGGAATGACCGAGGAATACGCCGATATAACGCGCGTCATGTCGTTCGATGACGCACGCTCCAACTTCCTCGCCGCCGCCCGGCTGGGGCTCGGCGCGCAGTTTACCTGGATCCGCGGCGCGGGGCCGCTGCCGGTGCAGACCCTGGTCCTGGAGCAGCTTCTGCCCATGGCGCGCGACGGTCTCGCCACCGCCGGCATCGATGCCGCCGACATCGAGCGCTACCTTTCGGTGATCGAAGCGCGGGTGCGCACGGGTCGCACCGGGGCCGCCTGGGCGCTCCACTCCCTCGCTTCGATGCGGGATCGCGGCACCAAATCGGAGCGGGTCAGCGCCCTCGTGGGTGCCGCCGTGACCCGGGAGAAGAGCGGGAAACCGGTGCATGACTGGGACTTGGCGACGCTTGCCGAGGCCGGCGATTGGAAGCCCAATTTTGCCCGCGTTGAACAATACATGCAAACCGATTTATATACTGTAAACGAAGACGAATTGATCGATTTAGTGGTTAACCTGATGGAGTGGCAACATATCCGTCATGTCCCGGTGGAGGATCATCAACATCGCCTGGTTGGATTGGTGACCTTCCGCTCCCTTCTGCGGTATCTTGTTCGCCACCTCGCCCACCAAAGCGACCCCATTGTTCCAGTCTCGGAGATCATGCAACGCAATCCGATCTCGGTCACGCCGAATACCCCCACACTGGAAGCCCTGGCCATCATGAAGAAACACCGGGTGGGCAGCCTGCCGGTGGTCGAGGGCGACCAGTTGGTCGGGCTGGTCACCGAAGAGGATTTTATGATCATGGCCGGCGAGTTGCTGGAACAGCAATTGCGAGACTGATCCTCCCTTGACCTCTGAGATGAAGCGCACCGCCATTCAATCCCGCGACCACATCGCCCTCGATCGGCGCCTGATCGGTGCCCATCACGGTCGTCGTCCCGGCCCCAGTGTGATCTGTGTCGGCGGCCTGCACGGCAACGAGTGGGCGGGCATCGCCGCGATTCAGCGCGTTTTGCTTCATCTCGAGACCTCCGCCGTCGACCTGACCGGTGACTTCATCGGCTTCGCCGGCAACCTGCAGGCCCTGGCCGCCGACCAACGCTACCTCAGCAACGACCTCAACCGGGTCTGGACCGAGCAACGCGTGGCCGCCATTCGCGAAGGCCGCCCGATCCCCGAAGAGGGCGCCGAGCGGCGCGAGCAGTTCGCCCTCCTCGCCCACCTCGACGATGCCGTCGCCAACGCCCGCGGCCCGATCTACTTCCTCGACCTGCACACCAGCTCCGCCGCCGGCGAGCCCTTCATCTGCTTCAGTGACACGCTGCGCAACCGCGACTTCGCCCTCCCCTTCCCGGCCCCGATCATCCTCGGCCTGGAAGAGACGATCGACGGCGCCCTCTCCGAATACATGACCCGCCAGGGCCACATCTCCCTCGCTGTCGAGGGGGGGCAGCACAACGCGGCCACCTCCATCGATCACCTCGAAGCCGCCATCTGGACCGCCCTCGAAGAGGCCGGCTGCCTGCCGCGCGGTCGCCTCCCCATCGCCGAGGAGCTGCGCCGGAGCACCCGCGAAGCCGCCCATCACGTCCCCCCGGTTCTGGAGCTGATCAGCCGCCACCCCATCGCCCCCGAAGACAACTTCAAGATGGAGCCCGGCTACCGCAACTTCCAGCGCGTCCAGCGCGACGAACTGCTCGCCGCGGCGATCGACCGCGAGCAGCTCGT
>JALXCG010000801.1 GCA_026991065.1 Gemmatimonadota bacterium
TGGCGCCCAAGCCGGGAGCCCGAACCTGGCGGGGCGAGCGTCTGCTGAAGATCCTGGAAGCGGAGCCGCTGGACTGTGATGAACCTGCTCCACCGGGAACACTTCGGGGAGATGTAGCCGGCACGCTGGTGGTGTGTGGCCATGGAGCACTGCGCTTGCTCCGCGTTGGGCCCGAAGGGCGCGCAGTCATGTCGGCGGAAGAGTACTTCCGCGGGCGTCCGCTGAATACCCGCGGCGAAAGACTTGGGGAACAGCGGTGAAGGATCCATCAAGCTGCGCCGCAACAGGGCGACATCTTGCCATTCTGGAATCTCCCCCGGGGGCACGCAGGCCGATGTTGCATGTGATCATCTCTCCGCGCGAATGGCTGCGGCGGGGTCCAGGGCGGCTCGCGACCGAAGCTGCGCGAGCGGGTGTTGACTACCTGCATCTGCGCCTGGCAGGCGAGATCAATCTTCGCCGGGCTCTTGAACTTGGTCGAGAGCTGTCCACAGCTCTGACGCCAACTCATCGATGTCGCCTGGTTGTCAACGACCGCGTTGATTTGGCGCTTGCATTGGGTGTGGACGCTTTGCAACTCCCAGAACACTCGTTCTCGATTGCCGAGACGAGGACCCTGCTCGCCGGCGCTTCCCGAGCGCAATCAGCAGGGCGCTATCTGATCGGTGCTTCTCGACATGGTCCCGCCGGAGTTGAACAGGCTGCCAGAGATGGGGCTGATTGGGTCTTCTTGGGGCACCTTTACCCAACTCGGTCGCATCCAGGGCAACCACCCCTGGCCTCTCCGGTCATCGAAGCTGCGTTGGAAGCAGCCGGCGCAACTCCGGTGATCGCAATTGGCGGCATCTCAGCGGCTTCTGCTGCTCCGCTTCTCGATCGGGGCTTTGGCGGTGTCGCGGTGCTGGGAGCAGTTTTTGGCCCCGGCGGTGTCTACGCCTCACTGGGCGCCATTCGCACAGCTCTCGATCATGCGTGGCGCAGGAAACAAAAATGAATGACGTGCAGATTCGCATAAACGGAAAGGTGCGAGAAGTTGCGGCGGGAACAACGGTCTCCGCCCTTCTTCAGGAGCTTCGGATTCGACCGGAGACGGTGGTTGTGGAACACAATCGCAAGGTCCTTTCTGGTGAAGAATTCTCGGCTACAACGGTTGCTGATGGGGATGAACTGGAGGTCGTGCGTTTTGTTGGCGGCGGATGATCACAGATATCGGCGCCAGTCGCTTTTCCCGCCGATCGGCTTGGCGGGACAGCGGCGGCTCGGAGCCGCGACCGTCGCCGTTGTCGGCTGCGGCGCGACCGGTGGCGCGACCGCCCAACTGTTGGCCCGGGCCGGCATTGGGCGCTTGGTCATGGTTGACCGCGATCTTGTTGCGGAGGACAACCTGCACCGGCAGGTTCTGTTCAACGAGAGTGATGCGCGTGAGATGCGGCCCAAGGCCGAGGCGGCCGCGGCGCATCTGAGGGAAGTCAATTCACAGATCAAGATAGAGCCGGCGGTTGCTCATCTGCATGCTGGGAATATCGATGAGTTGCTTGCGGGGACGGACTTGGTCGTGGACGGTACCGACAATGTGGCCACGCGCTTCCTTCTGAATGATTGGGCTTTTGCGAATACGATTCCGTGGATCTATGTGGGGGCAGTCGGGGGTGAAGGGATGCTGATGCCGGTCGCTCCACCTCACGGCCCCTGCTTGCGCTGTTTGCTGCCCGAACCGCCACCACCGGGAGTCTTGGCCACTTGCGATACGGCGGGAGTCGTGGGACCTGTGCCAGCGGCCATGGGGGCGATGGCTGCAACGGAAGCGATCAAGCTGGTGATCGGGGCGGGCGAGCGCGAGCCACGGTTGCGTTCGATCGATTTCTGGCATTGGCGGGTTCACACAATTGCTCTGCCGGTCAGGCAGGGCTGCCCCACCTGTGTGGAAGGCCGGTTCGAGTTCCTCGAAGCGCAGCCTGGCTCGCGCCTGACCGAGATCTGTGGGCGCGACTCTTACCAAATCGTCCCCCGGGACTGCGGCAGTCTTGATCTGGCGTGGATCGCGTCGCGGTGGAAGGGGGGGAATCAGACTCGCAGCAAGAGCTTTATCCGCATTGAGGAGGGTGGCATGCGCCTGGTGCTTTTTGCCGATGGGCGCGCACTGATTGAGGGGGCGGGAGAGGCTGGGCGAGCCCAGGCCTTCTATGATCGTGTTGTCGGCGCCTGAGTGGGCCACAAAAGTGGAACCGAAACTCACCATCTGGTCTAATCTACCGTCTGACGAGAACGGCAGATGAACTTATCGCAACACGATCGCGTGTGCTGGCGGGCTTTGAATCCGGCTACTGGAGAGCAGCGTCCGGCACCGCAGCGCCACAGGCTGGGCGGAATGCCGGCTCTCGATCCCACCGGCCGTGCTGCAGCAAGGAGATCCTCGAATGAATGATGTGCTGAAGATCGGTGACTACTCCTTTCAATCCAGACTGATTGTGGGAACCGGAAAATACAGTGACACCGCGACGATGCTTGAGGCTCATGCCGCTTCGGGGGCGGAGATGATCACTGTCGCCATCCGTCGAGTTGATCTTGACAATCCAGACAAGGATGCCAATTGGTTTGCTGCGATTGATCGGTCCCGCTACACGATTCTCCCCAATACCGCCGGTGCCTACACTGCGGACGAGGCCATTCGCATTGCGCATCTGTCGCGGGCGGCAGGGATGGGAGATCTGATCAAGTTGGAGGTGCTGGGAGATCAGCGCACCCTCTTGCCGGACGTGCACGCCACCCTTCAAGCTGCCGAGACTCTGGTCAAAGAGGGGTTCACAGTTCTGGCTTACACCAGCGACGACCTGATTACCGCACGCAAGCTCCAAGATGCGGGGGTTGCGGCGGTCATGCCACTGGCCTCGCCGATCGGATCCGGCCGGGGAGTCCTTAACCCTCTGCCCATTCGCTTTATACGGGAAGAGGTTACCGTGCCGGTGATTGTCGACGCCGGCGTCGGCACCGCGTCACATGCGGCATATGCCATGGAATTGGGCATCGACGGGATCCTCATGAACACGGCCATTGCCGCTGCCCGTGAGCCCGCGCGCATGGCGCTCGCCATGAAGTTGGCGGTGGACGCGGGGAGGCAAGCATTTCTCGCGGGTCGCATGGCTGAGAAGGTCTACGCGTCACCGTCCTCGCCTGTTGAGGGTGTCCCAGGGAAGTGAACTCCGCAGCCAGCCCCTCCAGGACACATCCCGGTCGACGGGATGTCCGAGAAACGGTAGTCCGCCTGCTGAATGCATGGGAGCGAGGCGAAGGCTATGTGGA
>JALXCG010000802.1 GCA_026991065.1 Gemmatimonadota bacterium
GAGCGGCTCCCCGGGGGTGGGTGGAGCTGCTTCGGCCCGCGCCGAGGCCATCGCGAAGAGCGCGCATTCGGCGGCGAAGAGGAGTGCTGCTCCGCCGCCCGCCAACCGCGCGTGCCGACAGCCGCACTCCTCTCTTCTAGGCTTCACGTTCGCCTTCGTGCACGGCTTCCCGGCCCCGCTCACTGATGATTGCCAGCAGCAGCAACGCCGAAAACAGCAACATCAACCAGAAGCCGATGTGGGGATAGGAGTTGGTGGTGAACTGCGCCACCTTCCCCTGACCGAAGACGGTGGGCATGAACGGCTTTAGTGTGAACGCCCCCATCGAGTTCATGTGGTGCCCGTACCATCTGAGCCAGAGGGCATATTCGATCACGAAAAGAGCCGGCAGCGTGAGTGGAATCAGAATCAGCAGGCGATGGAAAAGCCCGTGTGTCCGCCGCGCCCCCACGGTCAGTACCACCATGGCGAACAGAATCACAGCATAGAGCACCTTGGCGGCGGTCGTCATTTTCTCCACCATGGGTTCGATCTTGGTGGGATCGTTGAAATAGCGGGCCAGGCTGCTGCGGTAGTGCCAGGCGATGAGTTGCAAGCCACTTCCGGTCCATGTCTCCTGAATCGCCAGACTCTTCTGGCTGGCCTCGAACGCATCGCGCAGAAAGGCGATGTCCCGCTCCTTCTGACTCCTCCCGTCATCATCGTTCGCCGGCTCCACGCCGCTGGCCGCCAGCGATGCCTTGAGTCGCGCGATCACCGCCTCGCCCGGAGTCAGATCCGCCTCGTCGTTCTCCCCCGCCTGCCCCAGGGCCGCCACCCGCGCCGAAAGATACTTGGCGTTGTGGTACTTGAGTCCCCCCGGAGCAAACATCACCACGCTCATCCACAGCGCCACGAGGGCGAAACCACCTCCCAGAAGCAGCGTTCGCGCTCGCGGCGTGGGCATGATGTAGCCAAGCAGCATGACCCCCAGCATCGCCATGAGAAAGATGGAGAAGGAGTTCTCGATCGGCCCGCCGGCGGCGATCGGGTACATCCCCACATAGTGGTTGATCGTGTCCATCTCGTGGACGCAATCCAGGCACTCCTCCTCCTGAATCTCCGCCTTCTGGACCGCTGCGCAACCGTTGAAAACACCATTCATGTGAAAATGGATCTTCACGCCATCCGGGAAAGCCTCCACCGGATAGTTGGGAGCGGTCAGCGACACCCACCAGATCGGCAGGTAGTAGATCGGGAAGAGAAGAAGAACCGCCAGGATCACAAGAATCAACGGTTTCGGCGAGGGTCTTGCTGCTGCTGTCATGGTGCTGCCGATCAGTCGAAGTCGGGGTTTTTCCAGTCGGTGCTTGGTGCCAGCTTCTCTTTCGGCACCGGGATCCGGGAAACGTAGTTGATCACCATCTTCTCGTCATCATCAGAGAAGGAGGCGATCTGTTTCACCATGTCGGGGTTGGCGTTGCGCCGCTTGCCATCGCGGATCCAGCCGAATTGCCGCAACATGTACTTGTAATGCTGCCCCTGGATCTTGGGATAGAACTTGTCCGGCATCCCTTCGCCATGCTCACCGTGGCACTTGACGCAGTTGGCCTTGAAGAGTTCCTCGCCCTTCTTGTACTGCGGTGTTCCGGGGGCCCACTCGCCCTTGCCGTTGTCGGGATTCATCGGCAGCTTCTGGATGTAGGCGACCACGTCGGCCAGCGCTTGCGCATCGCCGATCGCGCGCGGCAGAGCGAAGGGGTACATGGTGGGGTTGTCGCGGTTGCCTTCGCGGATATCGGCCAATTGCTTGATCAAGACCGATGCATGCTGACCGGCCAGTTGGGGGAAGGTGCCGTCCTTGGTGCCCCAGCCTTCGGGCAGGTGGCAACCGGAACAAACTTCAAAAACCTCCTGGCCGTTCTCCAGGTCGGGCTTGAGGTGGAGGGCCTCCTCCCGCTCGCCGCCGGCATCCAGCCAGGCGTGGGAGGGAGTGGGGAGCAGAAGTGCGAAGAGCGTGGACGCGAGAGCTGCCGGGAGTAGTTTTCTCATGCGGTTCCTCTTTCGTGGTCGATGATGAATTCGGTTGCGCTCTATGTGCGCGCCAAAAGCAGCATACCGGATTCCGGGAGAGGATCTCCCGGAATCCGGTAATTCTAAAGGTCGCTTACAGGCGGGAAATGGGAAGATCTACTTGATCTTCTTGGCCCCGTTCTCCTCCAGGTAGGTCTTGGCGCGCAGGCCCAGGTCGGCGGTCTTGACCTGGTATTGCCACCACTGGTTGGCCCAGAGCATGGCATTCTGCCAGTCGCCCTTGGCCGCCGCCGCCTCAGACTTCTTCTTCGCCTCATCGGCGAAGCCGAGCTGATCGGTTGCGTCCTCGACCAACCCCACCACGGTGGGGAAGTCCTGGTAGTTGTGACTGGTGATGAAGGCGACCACCGAGTCGATCACTTCCTGGGTGGCGATGTTGGTCTCCACCTGGGTCTCATAGTCGGCCTTGGTGTATTTTGCGCCCTCTTTGATCTTCTTCGAACCCGCCTTGTACCCCTTCGGTTGCACCAGCAGATAGCCCTGCATCTCCAAGTGGAGCGCGGAACAGAACTCGGTGCAGTAGTAGGGATAGACGCCGGGTTGGTCGGCCGTAAAGGTGACCGAAGCGGTTTTTCCCGGTTCGACCGAAAGCTGCACGTTCTGGCCATACATGGCGAAACCATGCACCTCATCCTCGGCCCGCTCGAGGTTGGTCAGGTGAATCGACACCTCGTCGCCCTCGGTGACCCGAATAATCTCGGGGTTGATGTGGGAGCGGATCAGGGTGCCGTAGACATCGACCTTGTTGCCGTTGCGTTCGGTGTGCTCGCGCCCGGCGCGGGTCTTGAAGGGGGAGCGCTTGTCGCTGCGGCTGTCCCAGCCGGACTTGTAACGCACCGCCGGTTGCAGCTTGTCGGCCTTGATCGAGACCGCGTAGTGCGGCTCGCCCAGCGGCAGCGGCATGTCATAGAGAAGCTGCATCTTGGAACCGCTGATGTCGATCAGCTGATGGTTCTGTGGATGCAGCGGCCCAACCGGGTTGAAGCGGTCGATCGAGAGCTTGTTCAGGGCGACCAGATACTTGCCGTCGGGAGACTTGGTGTCGCCCTCCATGGTCATCAGGTGGCCCACATTGTAGTGGATCGGAATCGTGTCCAGCACCTTGCCGGTCTTGTAGTTCCACTTGGTGATCTGGGAATCCACATAGATCGAGGTGTAGACCACGCCGTCGACCGAATCGAACTGATTGTGCAGCGGACCGAGGCCGACATT
>JALXCG010000803.1 GCA_026991065.1 Gemmatimonadota bacterium
GCCCCGCACCGCGGCCCTCCGCCGGCAGCAACCTTCTCCACCACGCGCCCCCTTCTCGCCGAACCCGCTCCCCGCCGGCGGAGTAGCGCTTTGGCTCCAGCTTGCGCCTCCCTCTCAGCAGGCCGCCGCCGCCTCGGGTCGCTCCAGCGCAAAGGGCGCTGCACCAACACAGAGCCTCGGCCCTCATCACGCGCCCCACAAATGCCCGCCGGTAGGCTAGACTTTACCCATCCTGGGGGGTGATTTCCTTGCCAATGGAGGACCGAAGTATGAAGTCGATGAGAATAATCGCGATTGCCTGGAGCGTCGCCTGCGCCGGCACGGCCTGGAGCACCGTCATTAACGTGCCGGGGGACTACCCCACGATCGCCGACGCGCTCGCCGCGGCGACCAGCGGTGACGAAGTGGTGGTCGCCCCCGGAACCTATGCGGAATACGGGCTTTCGTTCGACGGCAAAGAGCTTGAGCTGCGCAGCAGCGATCCCGCCGATCCCGCGGTGGTGGCCGCCACCGTGATCGACGCCGGGGGCCAGGGAACCCTGCTCGACATCACCCACGGCGAGGCGGGGGCAACCGCCCTGCGCGGCTTTACCCTGACCGGCGCGGTGCATGCCGATGGGCGGCTCCTGGGAATCGACTCCGGTGCTTCGCCGCTGGTGGAATACTGTGTTTTCGCCGACAACGATGTCTCCGGATCGGTCCCCACCAACATCATCCAGATCAGCGGCTCGGCGACCGCGCTCTTCCGCGACTGTACCTGGCGCGACAATGTCGGGTCCTGGTACGGCTGCGCTTCGATCTACGGAGAGACCACGTTCGAGCGCTGCACTTTCAGCAACAACCACAGCGGCAACTTCGGCCAGATTCAAGCCTGGGACACCCAGGTGGATTTCATCGACTGCACCTTTTCCGGCAACAGCGTCGGCGGCATGGGCGGAGCAATCTTCGTCAAGTTCGGCTCCGGAACCTTCACTGACTGCACATTCATCAACAATGTCTGCGGTGACACCGGCGGCGGCGCAATCGCCAGCGAGAACGCCACCATTCAGATCAGCGGCACGGTTTTCGACCGCAACCGCACCACCGGCAACGCGGATGGTGGGGCCTATTACAACTGGTACTGCGACGCGGTGATCGACCACTGCACCTTCAACGGCAACTCCAGCGGTGGGGATGGCGTCGCAATCTGGACCCACGGCGGCACCATGGAGCTAAAAAGCTCCATTCTGTGGCATGATGGCGCCGACGCGCTGCACAACGACTGGGGGACCACGCTCACCGTGAACTGGAGCGACTTGCAAGGGGACTGGGGCGGCAGCGGGAATCTCGACACCGATCCGGAGTTCTGCCTGGTCGACTGCGACACCACCGATATCATGCTCTCCGCGGTCTCTCCCTGTATCGGCAGCGGCGAGGGCGGCAGCAACATGGGCGCGCTGGGCGTCGGCTGCGACCTGCCGCAGATCCATACCCCGGTCACCTACACCATTCCCACCGATTTTCCCACCATTGCCGCCGGCGTCGCCGCCACCTGCATGGGCGACACCCTGGTCCTGCTTCCCGGAACCTACAATGAATCCGGCATCGAATTCGGCACCCATGAGTGCTTCGTGCGTTCGACCGCTCCCGCGGATTCGCTGGTTCGCGCGACAACAGTCGTGGATGGCGGCGGCAGCGGACCGATCTTCATCTACTCCTCGGTAGACAAAATCGGTTCCGGTCTCAGTGGCTTCACCATTACCGGCGCCGGCGGCTCCCAGGATGGCGGCGCACTGCACATCACCGGTGGCGCCGCGCCGCGGGTCACACAGTGTCGCTTGATTGGCAACTCGATCAGCGGCAATGGCGCGGCCGCCTACGTTCGCAATGCTACCCCCTTCTTCTCCGAATGCGAGATCAGCAACAACTCCGGCTCCAACGCCCTCTATCTCTACCAGTCGACCGATGTGGCCCTGGAGCATGTGACATTGTCCGACAACAGCGGCAGCGCCATCAGGCTTGATCAAGCATCCGAGATCACGCTCTTCGATTGCACGCTCGCCCGCAACACCGCAACGAACGGAGTCGCGATCATGGCCGATCGCGCCTGCCAGGTAGATGCGGACAGTTGCCGGTTCGATCACAACGCCACCCTCTACAGCACCGGTAGCGGCGGCGTCTTCTACGGCGGCAGCAACACCAGCGGCACCTTCGTTGATTGCCTGTTCAGCGACAACAGCGCCGGATCCGGCGGGGTCGCCGCCGGCGGATTCTCGCAGATCGATTTCACCGACTGTGAGTTCAGCAACAACAGCGCCGCAACCGACGGTGGCGTGGTGCGCCACGGAGGCAGCATCGTGATGAATTTCACCGGCTGCAACTTCACCGGCAATCATGCCGGCGACGATGGCGGCGTACTGGCGCTTGGCTCCACAAAAGCGGCAGGCGCAGCGCCAACGCTACCGACGACCTTCGCCTATTGCACCTTCAGCGGCAACACCGCGGTCGGTGACGGCGGCGTGGCGATGTCCGGCTATGGCTGGCTGGTTCTGCATCATTGCATTCTGACCGGCAGCTCCGCCTACATGGGTGGCGCGCTGCGCTTCGATCGCGGCAGTACCCAGATCGATCACTGTGTTTTCGACGGCAACAGCGCCGACTACACGGGCGCGGACATTCGCATCACCGGCGAGTTCAGCATGCAGTTGCTCAATTCCATTCTGCGCAACGGCACACCGGAGGAGATCTATCCAAATCTACCCGAATATGACGTGCAGTATTGCAACATCGAAGGCGGCTGGACCGGGACCGGCAACATCGACGCCGACCCCAACTACACCACCTACCAGGGCTACGACTACATTCTGATGCCGCCCTCGCCCTGCATCGACAGCGGCACCGGCGGCAATGATGTCGTCAACTGGTGCGCCATTCATCCGGTCTATTGTCAGTACAACAGTCAAGCTCCCGACATGGGGGCGTACGGCGGCGCCAACGGGGGTTGGTTGCCGCACTGATTCGATTTCGGCCGAGTGCCGCCTTTGCCTTATGCCTGAACTGCCCGAAGTCGAGACCACCCTGCGCGGCCTTCGCCCCCATCTCGAAGGCCGCGCCATCACCGGCCTGCGGGTGCGCAATGGCGCACTGCGTTGGCCGGTCGCCCCCGACCTGGCCTCACGGATCGGGGGGCGCCGGGTCAGCGCACTGAGCCGCCGCGGCAAGTACCTGCTGCTTCACCTGCCCCCCGGCGGCACCCTGCTGCTCCATCTCGGCATGTCCGGCAGCCTGCGCGTGGTGCCGGCGG
>JALXCG010000804.1 GCA_026991065.1 Gemmatimonadota bacterium
GGCCGTGCAACCGGGTGCGCACACGATGCGCCAACCGCCCAACCAGCGCCAGATCGGGGTGACGAAAGAGCGCCAAGCCATCCGCCGCCGAAAGCCGTTCACCCGCTTCAACCTTTTGCGCCAACGAGGCCAATTCAGAGTCTTTCAAGAGTATATCCATAGCGCAGGGACTCTACCCCATCGCTCAACGCCTGGCGAAGTGGGTTTCACCGAGCGCCCAACATTTTGCGCCGCGCGCCGATCCAGAAACACTCCCCGCGGAGAAAGCCATTCTGGTACATTCATTCATGATGCATCATCGCCCCGCGTGCCGCCCGCTGCCCCAAACCGGAGAGACGCCATGAAAGCGGAAAATCCTTCATCCGCGTCCCGCAGCGAGAACCTGCCCTGCTGCCGAACCCCCAAAGCGGCAACTCTCCGGCCCGAGACCCTCTGCAGCACGCTCAACGCGCCAGGCATCGACGAAAATAACTCGTACAATCTCTGTCTGCTCCAGGGCGTTCTTGAGAGCATCCCGGTTCCGGTCTTCATCCGCGACCGCCACGGCCGTTTCGCCGATTGCAACCAAGCGTTTCTGGAGTTTCTCCACCGTCCCCGCTCCGCGGTAATCGGCAGGGAGAGTCGCGACCTTTTCCCCTCCCCGATCGCCCGCATCCTCGACCGGCGCACCACCGAACTCTTCAACGACGGCAAGCCGCAGAGCGAAATGCTCACCATTCCCAGAACCGGTGACGAACGGCGCATCTGGGTGCGCCGCCAGCCGCTGACCATCGACGGCAAGATCATCGGCCTGGTCGGAACGCTGATCGACCGCACCGAGGAGTTGGCCGCTCGCGCCGCCCTGGAGGCCAGCGAATCCCGCTACCGTGGCCTCTTTGAATCCAGCATCGACGCCATCTTCCTCTTGCGGGACCGCGTATTCATCGACTGCAACCCCGCCGCCTGCGAAATGTTCGGCTGCGAGCGCGAAGACCTGATCGGGCACACGCCGATCGAATTCTCCCCTCCCTTCCAATACGATGGCAGCCCCTCGCCGACCAAGGCCGACGAGATGATCGCCCGCGCCATGTCGGGCGAGCGCCAGTATTTCGAGTGGCGCCACTGGCGCAAGGACCGCACCCCTTTCGACGCCGAAGTCTGCCTCACTCCGGTGAAGGGCAGTTCCGGCGAAAGAGTTCGCGCCCAGGTCCGCGACGTCACCGGGCGCCGCCAGGCGCAGGAAGCACTGCGCATCTCCGAATCGTTCAATCGCGGCATCGTGGACCACTCCCCCCTCGGCATCATCTATGTCGACGCGGCCGGCACCATCCTCCACGAAAACCCGGCCATGCAGCGCCTGCTCGGCGTCCCGCCCGGCGAGCAGTCGCCCGCCATCGGCATGCGGGTCCAGGATGTTCCGAGCGTCGGCCGCCACCTCTCCGCTCCACTGATCAACAAGGTGCTGGCCGGCGAGGTCGTCCACGGGGTCGAAATCCAGTTCACCTCGATCTTCGGCGTCGAGAGCCACTTCCAGTTTTACGCCTCACCGCACACCAATGAAGAGGGCGAGGTGATCGGCGCCGTCCTGATGTGCCTCGATGTCAGCGAACTCCGCTCCCTCGAAGCGCAGCTCCGTCACACCCGAAAAATGGAAGCGGTGGGCACCCTCGCCGGCGGCATCGCCCACGATTTCAACAACATCCTCACCGGCATCATCGGCAACGCCGACCTCGCCCTGCTCCACCTCGACGACCGCGCCAAAGTCAAAGCCGACCTGAACGAAATCGTCAAGAGCGTTGAGAGAGCGGCCACCCTGATCCGTCGCCTCCTGGCCTTCTCCCGCAAACAAGTGGCCAACACCCGGATCAGCGACCTGAACGCCATCATCGCCGACTTGGGCGAGATGCTGCGCCGCGTCATCGGCGAGCAGATCGTCATGGAGTGGGTGCCGGGCCCCGACCTCTGGCACGTCCGGGTCGACCCGGCGCAGACCGAGCAGATCGTCGTCAACCTGGTCATCAACGCCCGCGATGCCATGCCCAACGGTGGTCGCCTCACCCTCTCCACCCGCAACGTCACGCTCGACCAACCCCGCTCCACCGACTACGGCGACATCGCTCCCGGCTCCTACGTCCTCCTCGTTGTCAGCGACACCGGAGTCGGCATGGATACAACCGTTCGCAAACGAATTTTCGACCCCTTCTTCACCACCAAGGCCCCAGGCAAAGGCACCGGACTCGGCCTCTCCATGGTCTACGGCATCGTCCACCAGGGAGGCGGCGCCATCACCGTCGACACCCAGCCCGGCAAGGGCACCCGCTTCGAGGTCTTTTTCCCCCGCGCCCATGGCCCATTGGAAACACGCCCCGCCGCCACCGCGCCCAAAGCCGCCGCCGCAGCCGGCAGCGAGAGCATCCTGGTGGTCGAAGATGAGGAAGCGGTCCGTCTCTCTTCGGTGAACCTCCTCCAACATTGCGGCTACACCGTCCATGCCGCGGCCAACGGCAAAGCCGCGCTCCAGATCCTGGACCAAACCCCGATCGACCTGGTGGTCAGCGATGTCATCATGCCGGAGATGAGCGGCCCACAGCTCGCCAAGGAGATCCGCCGGCGCTGGCCGCGCACCGCCCTCCTCTTCACCTCCGGCTACACCCGCGACGTCTGGGACGACACCGAACTCGGCCCCGAGAGTTCCAATCTTCTGGCCAAGCCCTTCACCGCCAACGACCTCCTCCGTGCCGTGCGACGCATCCTCGACACCGCCGACCCCAGCGGCACTCCTGCCCCCCCAACGCCGACCTCCTGACCGTCATCCCCCCCAGTTCTCTTTTCAGAACCGCTTTTTTTGCCGCACCCGCGCCGCCTCACCACGCCCCCCTGCGTTGGCATCGGTGCAAACCGCCCCTCGGCACCGATCCTTCCTGGCCGAGCCCGCCTCCACCGAGCGGCCCGGCCATCGGCTCATCTTCAGCTCTTCACTCACCTCACCCCCGGCTCCACCGCCTTCGCCTCCCAGCGCGGCCGCGTCCGCCCGGCAACGGCCCCTCCGCCCGAACCCGGGTTACTCTGTTCCCCAACGCCCACCCCGCGCTTCTCCTCCTCCCGCGGCAACACCGGATCCACGGAGGCGCTCAGCCCGAACGGAGCATCACCATGACTCATCGCCCCATCCCGCGGCCCATCGCCGCCCTGCTGCTGCTTGCCGGCAGCACGCCCGCGGCCCTGCTCCAGCCTCCCGTCGCCGCCCCCGCGCCATTGCGTTACATCCGCGCCGACAACGGCTTGAACTACCCCAAATGGGAA
>JALXCG010000805.1 GCA_026991065.1 Gemmatimonadota bacterium
TGCAACTGGAACATGAGCGCAACCCATTCATCGCCCTCGCCGCTGAGTTGGTGCGCCGCGGGATCGTCGAACCGCGCTGGCGGCGCGTCGATGGCGGCATCGAGTTCCTGCCGGAGCGGATCCACGCCCCGGTGCAATATGCTCTGCTTCTCGCCGAATTCGCCCGCCGGCGCGCCGCCGACTGGCGTTGAGCACCGGCGGCGCGCGGCACCCGCCTATTCTCCGGACTGCCCCGGCCCCGGAGTCGCCGCCAGCGCCGCCCGCGCGGCCGGGTTTTCCGGGTCCAGCGTGGCAACATCCCGCCAGCGCGCGCGGGCCGCCACTGCATCGCCCTCGGCTGTGAGCAGCCGCGCGGATTCGGCCAGAAAAGCGACATCGGTGGGATAAGCCCCGAGCATCTTCTCCACCACCGCGCGCGCCGCCGAGATCTTCCCTTCGAGCCGCAGCGCCACCGCCAGGCGCAGATTGCCGTAGTAGTTGTAGGCATCGCGACTGATCACGGCATAGGCCATGCTTTCCACCTCTGCGTAGCGCTCCTGCGCCAGCAGCGGCAGCAGTGCTCCCAGGCGCGGCTCGAATGACTCCGGCGCCACCCGGATCGCCACTTCGTAGTGATCCAGAGCATTGGCCGGGCGCCCCGCCAGATACCAGAGCCAGCCCAGCCGCAGATTGACCGTGTAGCCATCGGGATAGGCGCTGCGCACACGCTCCAGCGCGCGGATGGCGTCGAGATAGTTCTGGCTCTGTTCATAGACGTAGGAGCGGGCATAAGCATCCGCGATCACCACCGGATCCGGTGGCGCCGCCGTGGCCGCCAGCGCCTCGCCGCCACCGCCCGCGTTCCTCCAGCCCGGGCCAAAGACGAGCACCCACCCCCAGAGCAGCATCCGCCCTCGCAACAAGCGCCGCACCCTCCCGTTCATCGCGACACTCCCAGCCCCAGATTGTACGCCGTCAGCGCCAGCGGATCGAGGGCGCCGAACTCGCGCAGATACTCGCGGTGCACCCCCACCTTCAGCGCCACCCGCGAACCCACCCGCCAGCTTGCGCTGCCACCGAAACCGCCGGTGCGCAACTCTGCCAGGTTGTAGACCACCAGACCCCGGCGCCGCACCGCATAGGACTGCTCTCCACCCCAGGCCTGCGCATTCAGCCCCAACCGTCCATTGCGGTAAGCGAGGTTGACTGCCGCCGAGAAGTAGTCGGAATCCATCCCCGGAGGCACCAGGAACGACTCCTTGTCGAGATGGATCCAGAAGAGGGTGGCTGTGGTCCGCAGACTGCGCCGCCCGCTCAGGCTCTGCATCCACCAACTCCACCAGGGAGCCACCTGCCACACTGCGCTCGCCTCGCCCCCACTGCCGTAGAGCGAAAGCGCGCCGTCGACACCACCACTCCAATCCTGCCGGCCCCAGTGCGCCAGGCCTCCGAAAAAGACGCGCCCGGCATCGGTGAGCGGGTCGTCGGAAACAATGTAGTGCAACCCGGCGCGGCCATAGCTGCGCCCGCGGGTATGGGTGTATGCCACGCTCCAATCCTCTTGATCCAGATTGGGAAAATCACGGTATTCGATCCGCGTCCACCCACCGTCCAGTTCCAGATCGTGGCCGCGGCCCCAGCCGAGCGCGAGATAGAGCCCCCCCGCATACCCCCGCTCCTTGTAGGTGGAACGGCCGTAATCGATCATGCCGGCGTGCAGCAGCCCGCTCAAGCGCAGCGCCGGGCCCGCGGCATTGGCCATGCTCACCGAACTCATGGAGTTCAAACCGCTCATGGAGCCCACTGCTCCCCCCTCCGCCAGTGCGGATTCGGCACCAGCTACAGCACCGACCGCGTTGCCGGCACCCAGCAGGAGCAGCAGCGCCCCAATCCCGGCCCGCTCCCTGATCCATCGTCGCATTAGACTCGCTCCAAACGCCAATCGCCCACCTCCGCCGTGGCGATTCCGCCACGCGGATCGATCGTCACCCGCGTCTCCCGCCGGCGCCACCCGCCGCCCTCGGCGGCAGCGCCGCCCGCAACCGCCGCGCCGATCTGAACCGTTCCCCGTACCTCCCACTCGCCACTGAAACGCGCCGCCACCGCCGCGCCTCCCAAGCCATGGTGGAAAGAGCGCAAGAAACCATAGAGCGCACTGCGCCAACGCCCGGCGAGTGCTTCAAGCGGCACCTCGTCGCGCCACCGCGGCGGGTTGGCCGCCCGCCGCACCAGCGGCAGTCGCGGCAGAGCCACAAAAAGCCGCCGCAGGTCGCCATCGTTGCCGGCCACCCGATAGCAGAAAAAGCTCTGCTCAAAGCGACCGAAATAGAGTTGCCCCCGGCCGGAATCGAAGTAGAAGGTGCCATCATCCGCCATGCGCACCCGCAATCGCAACCGCCGCGGCGGCTTCTTCCCTTCCCGAACCTCATACTCCAGCACCTGGTCCAGCACAAAACTGAAGCGCCGCTCCAACTCCGGATCGGCAACCGCGCTCTCCACGCGCTCTCCCTCCCGCGGCAACGCATTGGCCTGGAAACGCTGCTCAGCGTCCAGATAGGAGAGATAGCTGCAGGGCAGCGTGGCCGCCCCGACGCGGTCGGTCGCCTGCGCCTGAATGTGAATGTGCGGTTGCGGCGAGTTGCCCGAATTGCCGCAGAGCCCCAGCAGCGCCCCACGCTCCACCCACTCCCCCGGAGCCACCCGCAGGCTCTCCTGGGCAAAATGGGAGATCTCCACAAAGAACCCCCGCTCATCGGCGAGGATCACCAGGTTGCCCCATTTCTCCTGCTCATTGGTGACGCCCGGGGGATTGTCCGGCAGATGGCGCACCAGCCGCACCACCCGCCCGCGCACCGGCGCCAGCACCGGCTTGCGATAGGCATGGTAATGCTCCAGCAGCGTGCCATCGCCGCGATGGGTCTTGCCCGCGTCGTCGACGATCACAAAATCCAGCGCCTGCGCCCAGGGGCCGCGGTGGGTCCAGGCACCATCCACCCCCTGCCACACCTGCCAGCGCCCGGCGAAGGGCAGCGCCAGGGTTCGCCAGCTTCCGGGAAAACGCCTGCGCGCCGCCAGAAACTCATCCAGGCGCCCCTCCGGCGTCGTCGCCAGGCCCCGCGCCACCAGCGGGAACTCCACCAATCCCAACACATAGAGCAGCGTGAGCGCCACCACATTGAAAGGCAGGGCAAAAGCCGGCAGCCCATAGAGCGACCAGAACACCTCGGTGGCGCTGAGCAGCGGCGTGGCGATCACCACGCCGACCACCGCCAGAAGATAAGCGCGCGGTGAGGGCAC
>JALXCG010000806.1 GCA_026991065.1 Gemmatimonadota bacterium
GGCGCGCGCGGCGGGAATCGACCTGATCTTCGGCGACATTCCGCCGCTGGCGTTCGCGGTGGCGGAACGGGCCGCGATCCCCGCCCTGGCGATGGGCAATTTCGACTGGCACTGGATCTACGGAGAGTGGGCCGCGCAGGTGCCTGAAGGAGAGCGGGTGCTGGCCTCGCTGCGGCGCGATTACGCCGCGGCGGATCTGCTGCTGCGGTTGCCGTTCTGCGATCGCATGGAGGTCTTTCCGAACATCCGGGACGTGCCGCTGGTGGGGCGCCGCGCACGACTCGACCCGGAAGAGGCGCGCCGGCGCGCGGGGATTCCCGCAAATGCCGAGCGGGTGGTGCTGCTCTCTTTCGGCGGCATGGGGCTGCGGGGGGCGGAGTGGAACTCGCTGGGAAACCTGGGTGACTACCACTTCCTGACCGTGGGCGAGCTGGAGGTGCCCGGCGGCACCCGCTTGCGGGAGTGGGAGTTGGGAGCGCGGGGCTTGCTCTACGAAGACCTGGTGGCGGCGGCGGACGTGGTGATCACCAAGCCGGGCTACGGCATCGTTTCGGAGTGCGCGGTCAACCACACCGCCATGCTCTACACCGAGCGCGGTGCGTTCCGCGAATACCCGATCCTGGTGCGGGAGATGCAGCGCTACTTCCCGGCGGTCTACGTCAGCCCGGCAGAGGTGCGCCGGGGCGAAGTGGGGCCGGCACTGGAGCGCCTGGCCGCCACTCCCTGGCCGACCGCGCCGCCGGCGGCGGATGGCGCCGAGGTGGTGGCGGCGACCCTGCTGCGGCACGCAGCCGGTGCAGGCTCTGCCGCCGGGCGCTGATCAATAGGCCTCACCCCACCGCACCAGCGCCAGGATGTCGCTGCCGGAGAGTTCCATCCAGAGCGGGGCGTCGGGTTGGGCGAAGGGAGTGATCACGCTTCCATCCAGATGAAAAAGCCGCATGCTAGAATCCCACGGGAACTCTCCGGCCACCCACTGCGCCCGCCGCGGCAGGGCACGGGCGAAATTGAGATCCCAAACAACCGCCAGGTTGCCGCTGACCGGATCGGGCGCGCCGGCGGTCACCCGCCCAAAACCCACCACGGCCCGGCCCTCGACAAAGAGGAAGAGGGCGTCGCCGGGCGCCGCGGGGAAGGCGGCCGGATCGGTAGGGCGCGAATGCACTCGGCAGAGCGCGGCCAGCGGCAGGATCCCTTCCTCAAAAATCTGTCCGCTCCCCGTCACGCGTGACATCCGACCGGCATCGATCAACCAGACGCGGCCGCCGCCAACGCTCCCGGCAGCCGGATGAGCGGTGCTGGCGCAGGAGGAGCAGGCGGATGCCACGGCGGCGTGGATGCCGTTGCGGGGCTCGGGCCCAGGTCGGTTCACAACTCTCTCTCCTTCGCGATCAAAGAACACCCGGCGAGGATCCCGCCGGGCGTTTTCCCGCCGGCTCAAGTGCTCCGGCGGGAGGCTGTATGGGGAGGGGTGCCCGATGCACTACGGCAGCAGATAGACCCCATCGTCGTCGGTGAAATCAAGACCGGTTCCATCGTCCCAGGAGACGGTGGCCGCGACCCGCGCATAGTTCGGGGCAACCGCAACAAAATTGGGATTGGCGATGTTGTAGAGCCCGCTGGGCGAATCGCTCAACCCGGTGCTCCAGGAGGCGCCGGGCAGCCAGGAGCCACCGGCGTCCTGCGATGCCCACACCTGCGAGCTATTGGGCATGGCGCTCTCGGAGTCCATCACGCCGACCAGAAGAGTCGGATAGGGGGAACCGGGAATCACCGCGACGTTGGTCACATTGATCGAGTTCTTGTTGTTGTCGTCATCCACCACCGGCAGACCGGTGTTGCGGGCGATCCACATCGGCACACCATGGTCCGGCGCGATTAGCCAAACCCCCTGGGACTTGGCCTTGGTCTCGTCGGAGAGGGTGTACTGGTTGATCCCTTGACCGAAGTGGCCGAGGAAAAGCGCCGGCGCGGTGGTCGGACCGGTCTCGAACGCGGTGATGAAGGAACCGGCGGCGGCAACGCGGGTCAGCGACCCGGTCTTGTAGATCTGGCTCACTTCAGGCAGGCCGGTCGACATATCGGTCCAGGTGCCGGTGCCGTCGGCGGCGTTGCTGAAGACCTTGGTCTGAGCGGTCGCCTTCTGCGCGCCGATGATCTTGGTGTTGAACTCGATCTGGACCATTGCGGCATAGATCGTGGCAACGCCGGCATCCTTGGCAACGATCATCGACTGGATGGTCGAGGTATTGGAGACACCGTCGAGGATGCTGTCGCTGCGGGGCGGCAGGCCATCGTTGTTGGTGGTCCAGTTGGCGCCGCCGTCGTGGGAATAGAAGAACCCGGGATGATCGGGAGAGGGGTTGAAGATGTCGAGACCCGCCAACTGGGCGATGTTGGTATAGACCTTGTCGCAGTCGTCCGGATCGATGGCGATCGTCGTGGCGCCCCACTGGTCGTTGGGCAGAACGTCGCCGTTGTAGGTGATGCCGTTGTTGACCGCCACCCATGTTGCGCCACCGTCGGTGGTCTTGATCACGCCCGCCACCTGGGTCGCGGCGTAGGCGATATTGGGATCGTTTTCGCACCAGGCGAAGTCAAGCACGTTGAGGTCGTCGGTCAAATCACCGGAGTTGACCCGGCTCCAGGTGTTGCCACCGTTGGTGGTTCCCCAGAGGCCGTCACCGGGATCCGGCGCGGCGGCCAGGGGGTCGGGGAAATTGGCGCGGGTAGCCCAGATCGTGTTCGCACTGGTCGGATGAAAGCGCACCCGCCCCCAACGCACGTTGCTGGTCGTGTCACCGCTGAGCAGCGAAGCGTGCCAAGGATAGGGTTGGGCATAAACGTCGGACGCAAGCAGAAGCGTTGCCGCCGCACCCAAGAGGATGAAAGAGCGCATGGGAAATGACCTCCAGGAAAAGGAAAGCACCAAGCTACCGCCACCTCGGCACGCACGCCCGCGGCGCGACGCGCACAAGCACGGCATTTCGAGCTGCCGGCAGTGCCGAAATTCGCCGCCGCGGGATTGGCCGTACCGGGCGATTGAGCGATGGGAGAGCACGAACCGGCGGCCGCAACCGCCAGTACGCCATTTAACTATAGCCACCCGTCGAGGCCTGTGGGGCGGCAAAAATCGGAACGCCGGTGTTGGGAAGCGCGTATATTGAATGGTTTCGTAGCGGCGGGCATTCCGGCGCGCCGCTCGTGGTGGCCGGCACAGCCCGGCCACGGCTCCCATTGCCCGCCCGTCGAGACTTGTGCATTCCTGTTGGAGTTCCCATGTCCTCCTCCTCTTCCAGCCGCCCCGCAAGACAATCCTCGGCATCTCCACTATGGGGGATGCTCCGCGAGATTCTCTGGATCTTCTGTCTCTACTGGCTGCTCCAGTGCTTTGTCGTGCGGGCTTACCACATTCCCACCGGCTCGATGGAGCCCACCGTCCTGGTGGGAGACCGGGTGCTGGTCAATCGCTTCGTCTATGGACCGGAATTCCCCGGCGATGTGCCGCTGCTCGGTTGGGAGATCCCTTCGATCCACTTTCCCGGCCTGCGCAAGCCGGCGCCGGGCGACATCATTGTTCTGGACCACCCCGACGGCTCCTCCATGGACCTGCTCAAGCGGGTCGTAGCGGTCGGCGGCCAGACCGTGGAGATGCGCGCCGGGGACCTCTATCTTGATGGCCTGCGGGTGGAGGAGCCCTACGTCCGGCACATCGATCGGCGCCATCTGCGGCGCAAGGGCGAGATCGAACCGATCCCCGGGCTGCGCGCGCTGATGGAGAAGACCTGGCGTGACCAAACCCATGGTACCCATTGGAATCGCGACTGGTTCGGGCCGGTAACGGTGCCCGAGGGGCAGATTTTCGTGATGGGCGACAATCGCGACAACTCGCAGGACTCGCGCGCTTGGGGGTTCGCGCCACTGCGGAATGTTCATGGCCGAGCGATGGTGGTCTTCTTCTCCAGCATCCCGGAGTTGCCGCTGCTGGATCTTTGGAAACGAACTCGCTGGAGCCGCATCGGCACGCCATTGATGTAGGCCATGGAAAGCGCAAACCCTCTCTCCGTTGCGATCGATCTGGCGCGTGCCGCCGGAGCCACGATCATGCGCCACTACGAGCACTTGGTGGATGCGGAGCTGGCCTTCAAGGGTGAGCGCGATCTTCTGACCCGCGCCGATCAGGAAGCCGAGAAGGTGATCCTGGAGGGGCTGCGAAAGGCGTTTCCGGATGATGCGATCCTGGCGGAGGAATCGGGTGAAAGCGGGGGTTCCGAGCGCCCCCGCTGGATCATCGACCCGCTCGACGGCACCACCAATTTTGTCCACGCGTTGCCGATCTTCGCCGTCTCTATCGCCCGCTTCGACGCCACCGGGCGGGCCGAAGTCGGCGTGGTCTATCTGCCGCGCCTGAACGAGCTTTTCGCGGCCCGGCGGGGTCACGGCGCAACGCTCAACGGGCGGTCGATCGTGGTCTCTTCCCGCTCGATTCCGATGCAATCGGTCCTCGCCACCGGTTTCCACTATCAGCGCCAGCACCTGGTGGAGAGCAACGTGGACCATTTCGCCAAGTTTGTCTTCGGGGTGCGAGGCATCCGGCGCCTGGGCGCGGCGTCGGTGGACCTTGCCTATGTCGCCGCCGGGCGTCTCGACGGCTACTGGGAGCCTCACCTCTCCCCCTGGGATGTCGCCGCCGGAGCCCTGCTGGTGCAGGAAGCCGGGGGGCGGGTCAGCGACATGCGCGGCGGTGATGACTGGCTCCATGGCCGCTCGATCGTCGCTTCCAACGGCAGCGCGCTGCACTCGCACATCCTGCGGACCATCGCCCGGCCGATTCCCGGCTGGCGGGAGATCCAACGCGCGGTCGGCGGCGCGTAGCTACTCGCCGGGGGTCACCATCTCGTCTCGATCGGGGTTGCCGTCACCATCCGTGTCGTAGCTGCGTGAGACCAGGATGCCCATGTCGTAGTGGAGCCAGGTATCCAGGATGCCATCGCTGTTCCGGTCCTCGACTCTCAGCACCAACTCCCCCTGCGGTGACAGATAGTCGATGCGTTCACTCTTGCCATTGCCGTCCCGGTCGAAAAGGCGGCGGCGCACCGTTCCATCGGCCCGCAAATATTCGGTGGTCTCCAGGCGACCGTCACCATCCTGGTCGCGCTCGATGTGGTTGACCACGCCCCCGGGGCCGAGATTGGAGATCATCTCCGGCCGGCCGTCGCCATCCATGTCGATTTCGATCCGGGTGGGAACACCGCCCTGGAAGAAAGTCCGGGCCTCGAAGATTCCGTCGTAGTCGGAATCGTTCTCCTGCAATACCAGCTCTCCTCCGGGGCCGGGGTAATCGCGCTGGTCGACGCGGCCGTCACCATTGCGGTCGTGGGGGATCATCGGACGCGCATCCACCTCCGGAGGCGGCGCGGGCGCGGCATTCCCGGCGGCGGCGGCTGCCACCGCGCCAAAACTCCCGAGCAGCAAAGGCAGCAGGCGGCAGGCGGTGGACCGAAGAGCCGGGCGCGGCGGCGAGCTGGTTCCGCTCATGCGCTCTCCTCGCCGGCACCGGGTTCCGGCGACACCGGGCTCACCAGGCTGGTGCGCGGGTCCAGGGCATCGCGCAGACCGTCGCCGAGAAAATTGAGGCCGAAAAGAGTGAGCGCCAGGGCCAATCCGGGAAAAACAATCAGCCACCAATAGGAGTGGAGCGGATTGATGACATCCGCGCCGATGGCCGCCAGGCTGCCCCAGGAGGCATCGGGCGGCTGCACACCGAGCCCGAGAAAGCTCAGAAAGCTCTCCTCCAACATCACCCGCGGAACGGTCAGCGAGGAGTAGACCACGACCACGCCGAGAAGATTGGGCACAATGTGGCGAAAGAGGATCCGCATGTCGCCGAAACCCAGGGCGCGGGCGGCCTGAACATAGTCGCGCTCACGGATGGAGAGAACCTCGCCGCGAACGATGCGGGCAACAGTCAACCAGGAGACCGCGCCGATCGCCAGAAAAACCAGATAGAGTTCGTTGATCTGCCAACTCATCGCTTCGCGAAATGCCCGGGCGACAACCATGAAGAGGATCGCCAGAAAGAGAAAGGGAATCGTATAGAGCACGTCGACCAGGCGCATCATCAGGTTGTCGACCGCTCCGCCGATGTAGGCGGCGGTTGCCCCCCAGGTCACTCCAATCAAGATCGACACGCTGGTCGCCAGCAGCCCGACCATCCATGACACGCGACCGCCATAGAGGATCCGGGCGAGTAGATCTCTGCCTTTGTCATCGGTTCCGCACGGGTGTTCCCATGAGGGGGGACTCAATTGCGCTTCCAGATGCTGCTCGTTGGGCGGGTGGGGCGCGATCCAGGGAGCGCAGAGGCTGGCCATGATCATCACGACGACCAGCACCAGCCCCGCCATCGCGGCCCGATCGCGGCGCAGGCGCCGCCACGCCTCGGCCCAGGGAGAGTTGTGACGGGGGCTAAGATGGAGGGGGCCGCTCATTGCGGTTGGATCCGCGGGTCGACCAGTCCGTAGAGGATGTCGACGATCAGATTGAGCAGGGTCAGGAGAATCGCATAGACCAATACGGCACCGATCACCAGGAGATAGTCACGATTCAGCGCTCCCTGGACGAACCAGGTGCCCATGCCCGGGACGTTGAAGATTCGCTCGACCACCACGGAACCGGAGAGGATTCCCGCGGTCGCCGGACCGAGGAAGGAGAGAACCGGAAGCAGGGCATTGCGCAGGACATGCTTGAGCACCACGCGGTATTCGGCAAGCCCTTTGGCGCGAGCGGTTCGCACATAGTCCTGACTGATCGCTTCGAGCATCGAGCCGCGCAGCAGGCGAGCGAGATAGGCGGCGTAGGGAAGCCCCAGGACGACCGCCGGCAGAATCATGTGCGCGGGAGAACCCCATCCGGCCACCGGCAGCCAACCGAGGCGAAACACAAAGAGCAGAATCAGCAGCGGCGCGAGAACAAAATTGGGGATGCAGATGCCCACCATGGCGAGCGCCATGGCGCTCCAATCCCGCACCGTGCCCCGTCCCACCGCGGCGATGATGCCGGCCGGAACACCGATGGCGAGTGCAATCGCCAGCGCCAGCGAGCCCAGAGCCGCCGACACCGGGAAGGAGTGGCCGATAATCTCGGTGACGCTCTGGGTGCGGTAGCGGAAAGAGACTCCCAGGTCGCCGGCGAGCAGCCCCCCCCAGGGATCCGCGCCACTACCGCCGAACCACGGATGACCGTCGGCGGCCAGATTAAAGGGACCGAGATACTGGAGGAACTGCTTCGACAGCGGCCAATCCAGGTGATATTTGGCTTCGATCAAACGCTGAATCTCCGGTTCCACCGACTTTTCGGCGGCGAATGGACCGCCGGGAATGATCCGCATCAGAAAGAAAGTGGTGACCACAATCACCAGGAGCACGCCCGGCAGTTGCAGCAACCGGCGCAAGACAAAGGCACTCACTGCGAACTTCCCATCTCGGTGCCGTCCTCCTCCAGGTAGTAGTACTTCAGCATCATCTTGTCCAGCACATTGTCGTGGACACCGCGCAAGCGCGGATCGTAGAGGTGCAGCGCGACATAGTGGTAGAGGGGAATCACCGGCATCTGCTCGACCACGATCAACTCTTCCGCGGCGCGCAGCGTCTCCATCCGCTGACCGGGATCCGCCTGGCGCGCGGCGAGGGCGATCAGCGAATCGTAGTGGGCATCGGCAAAGCCGGTGCGATTGTTCCCGCCCCCGCTCACCCACAGATCGAGGAAGGTGTTCGGATCCGGATAGTCGCCGATCCAGGAGGAGCGGGAGAGCTGATAGCGAAGATTTTTCTGGTTGTCCAGGTAGACCTGAAACTCCTGGTTCTCCAGTTCAATGTCGATGCCCAGTTCCCGCTTCCACTGGGCCTGCAGAACTTCGGCGATGCCGCGATGGGACTCCGACGTGTTAAATAGGTAGACCAGTCGAGGAAACCCCTTGCCCCCGGGATAGCCGGCTTCGCTCAGCAGGCGCCTGGCCCGCTCCGGGTCGTGGCCCAGGCCGGTCGGCCCGCGGTAACCGGCGATTCCCGCCGGTACCAGCACCGACGTGGGCAACTCACCGCCGCGGGTCACATAGCGGGTGATCGCTTCGCGATCGATGGCCAGGCCCAACGCCAGGCGTACGCGGCGGTCATCGAGCGGCGGTCGAGTGGTGTTGCAGCGGATGAAATAGGTGCCCAGCGTCGGTCGGCGATCGAGCTTGAGCGGGCGGATTCGGGAAGCTTCACCCCGCAGGACGTCCCCAATGAAAGCGGGCGGGATGCCGTTCTTGTCGGTCCACTGAGCCGCGCCGGTCAGGAGCATGTTGAAATTGGTTTGAATCGATTCGACGGTGAGTAGTTCAATGGCCCGCGCCCGCACCGCCGCGTGATCCCAGTAGACCGGGCTGCGCTTGATAAGAATGCGCTCGCGGTGGCGCCACTCCGCGAGCAAGAAAGGACCGTTGGTCACGATCGACTCGGGGCGGGACCACGCATCGCCGAGCGCCCGGACAGTGTGCGCGGGAACCGGGCAGGCGGTGAAGAAGGAGGTGATCTGGAGAAAGAAGGGCGTCGGCGACTCCAGCGTAACGCGAAAAGTGTGTGGGTCGACCACCTCGGTGCCGACCGCCGACCAATCTTTCAACTCACCCTTCTGGTAGGCGCGCGCACCCTTGATGTACCAGAGCATATAGCCATACTCGGCGCCGGTTTCGGGGCGCAGCACGCGCTCCCAGGCGAGGTCGAAATCGGTCGCTGTCAGAGGTGTGCCGTCGGACCACTGGGTGGGACGCAGATGAAAGGTGTAGACGCGTCGATCGGCGGAGATCTCCCAGGATTCAGCCACGCCGGGCAACGGCTCGAGGGTGTGCGGGTCGGAGGTGGTCAACCCCTCGAAAAGAGCGCGGATCACCCGTCCATCCGGCACCCCGGTGGTGAGTGCCGGGTCCAGTGATTGCGGTTCGGTTCCCAGCACCACGGCAAAATCACCCCGCTCATACTGTTCACAAGCCGGCAAGGTAAAGGCAATGAAAAGCCCAAGCAGGAACCGCCTCGACCGGCTACGTCCCGCACTAGGAGCCTGTCGCGCATTGGCTTTCGAGCCCCGTGTTCGGGCCTGCTTCGAGATCAAGGCGCTGAGTCCGCAGGAAGGCTGGTTGCCTTTCAAGGACTTAGCAACGCAGAGATGGGAGCAGGGACGGATGCGGGGCGACGTGAAGACAATGCGCGACAGGCTCCTAGATGCGATCTTTGCTGCAGGTTGCATCTGCCTACTCTAGCGAATCATGGCCCGCGCGGAGGCGCCGGAGTGCGCAGAGCCGATTGAATCTTTTGTCCGCGCCGGTTGTAGAATCTCTCGCTACAGAGAATTGCCCGAAGATGAGAAAGGATGAGACCTGACCATGTTCCTCTATGATCCAACCTATCTGCTGCTGATTCCCGCCATCATTTTGGCCATGTGGTCGCAGTCACGGGTCAAATCCACCTATGCAAAATACTCCCGAATCCGCTCGCAGCGCGGCTTGAGCGGCGCCCAGGTCGCCGAGCGGATTCTGCGCGACAACGGCATCCACAACGTGCGAGTGGAGGAGACTCAGGGAGTGCTCTCCGATCACTACGATCCGACCACCCGGACGGTGCGACTCTCCCCGCACAACTACCGCGCCGACAGCCTCGCGGCGGTCGCGGTCGCGGCGCATGAGTGCGGTCACGCCATTCAGCATGCGCGCGCCTACTCCCCCCTGGCGCTGCGCAGCGCCATTCTCCCGGTGGCCAACATCGGCTCGAGTCCGCTGATCTGGGTCTTGGTAATGGCGGGGTTCCTCTTCAGCTTTCCAGCTTTGATCGATGCCGGAATCGTCTTCTTCAGCGGCGCCGTGCTCTTTCACCTGGTCACGCTGCCGGTGGAGTTCAACGCCTCATCGCGAGCGTTGGCGATACTCTCGTCGAACGGCTACCTGGCGACCGCGGAGCAGGAGGGAGCGCGCAAGGTACTCAACGCGGCTGCTCTGACCTACGTCGCCTCGGCCACAGTCAGCGTGCTCAACCTGGTGCGGTTGCTGATCCTGAGAAACTCGATGCGGGACTGAGACCTGCGAGGTGACTACGTCAACCCGTCGCGTTCGCGCAATTCATCCATCACCCGGCGGAACTGAACCTCATATTCGGTGCTGCCGAATTCCAGGTTGCGCAGGCGCTTCTTGGCCTCTTCGCGGAGGCGCTCCTCGGTTGCCAGATGGTGATCGAACACCAGGCGGATGAAACGCTGGAGTTCCGCGTCTTCCGCATAGACTTCACTGAACGTCGAGGAACTCCAGATCGCCTCGGTCATCTTGCGGGCGATGTCGCGCAGACGCGCCTCATTGTCGAGAATAATGCCGCGCTCGCGCGCGATCTGCCGGCGAATGCGCGAAGTCATCTGGTAGGCGGGAACCTCCCGGAACTTGTCCCGGTTGGTTTCGATTACCCGCGCAACCTCCTCTTCCAACTCCTCCTCGGCACGCAGATCGGCCTGCAGCACACCGCGGAGAAGATCCGCGCAGCGCTCCCGATCTTCGCCATATTCCACGAAGCCCTGACGTTCCAAGCGCTCGAAGAGGTCGAGCAGGATTCGCTCCTGTAGTCTCTGATGGATCCGCATCGTATTTGCCGCCAATGACTTCTGCTCAACGCCCAATTCAGCGCGGGGCGAAGAGGGATACTCCGAGAGCGATCCAGCGCCGGCCGGCCGATACAAATGCGGGACAGG
>JALXCG010000807.1 GCA_026991065.1 Gemmatimonadota bacterium
TGTTGTTGCTCATGATGCTGGAGTCGATGTAGCAATCGGAGTCGGAGCCGACCTGGATACCCCCTCCCTCCTCCGCACTGTTGCCACGAATGACCGAGAGGGTGATCATGCAGGAACGACCTCCGTCGACATCGACGCCGCCGCCCCGTGCAAGCGCGCTGTTCTGTTCGATGATGCAGTCGTAAATTTTCAAGACACCGCTGCCGTAAGCGCGGACGCCACCACCATAGTTGTTGGCGGCGCCACCTGTGATGGTGACCGAGAGCAGGGACAGGTCGGCATCGGGGTCGACGGTGACGACCCGATCTGTGCCATCACCGGCGATCACGACATCCTCTGCGTTGCCGGCTCCCCGAATGGTTGTGACCCGTGGCGCGCGGACCTGGACCGCTTCTCTGTAGGTTCCGGCTGCAACCAAGATCGTGTCGGTGGGGCCTGCGACATTGACCGCTTCCTGGATCGTCGGGTAATCGACGGGCACGTCGATCCGTGTTGCTGAGGCGGAGAAGATGGTGGTGAGGGAGAGGAGAGTCGCGACAGTTCCGCGACGATCAGTCGAGAGAGCGTGGCGCAGTCGCACTACCGGGTTCGTAAGAACAGACTGCGCCCCGGGGGGGAAGGGGCAGATCATTGGGGAGACTCCGGGGCCGTGAGCGAGGCGTTTCCTTGTGACCGCGAAAGTGAACGGCTTGTGCAAGGGGGGAGTGAACAGAAAGCAGTGGGGGAGTGAGTCACGCAAGTACCGAAAAAGCCCCTGCCCACAATCGAAAGCACTGCGGTCCGGCGGGAAGCGACCGGTCAGCGTTTCTCAACGGGAGGTATGAAACGGGCAGAACAGGGCCTGCCCAGGGCGCTTTTCAGGGTGCGAGCGGGCGGCGCGGAAGAACTTGGCGCCGCAGTCGAAAAGTGGTGAAGAGCCTTAGAATGGAGCGAAAGGAGAGCACAACACTGAGAGCTTAACCATAAAGTTCTTCGATCTCCAGGATTGCCGCGGGATCGCCGATAATGGTGAGCCGATCGTTGGCTTGAAGCACCGTGGTGCCGCGCGGAATGAGGACCTGCCCTTGACGGCGAATCAATGCGACCAAGCTTCCCGCCGGCCAGTGCAGATCGCGCAGGGCCTGGCCGATCAGTCCGGCCGCCCTGCTGCCGGGGCGCAGTTCGAGTGGGTGGAACCGCTCATCCCGAATCAGAACTTCTTTGAGTTCCTGCTCATCCTTGGCGCGGGTCCAGGAGTCGAGGAAGTCATCGTGATCGACGCGCCCGGCGATCTCGGCGAGGATTCTCAGATGGCGGGCCGGATCCTCAACTGAACTGACCAGAAAGAAGATCGCGTGAACCTCGCGATCCTCTTCGGTGGCACTGTCGAAGCCGGCGCGCACGTGAATGTGAGCCCCACCGCCGGCCCGCGCCAGCACCAGGGCCGGTTCAATGTCGCGCTCGACTCGCAGGTGCGGCAGGGCAACACCGCCGGTAACCGGAGTGGCGCCGAGTTGGGCGCCTTTGGTGAAGCGGGTGCGCAACTCCTCCGCGGGCAGGCCGATGCGCTCCGCCAGCCAGGCCACCGCGGGCTCCAGAACCTGTTCGAATTCAACATGCTCGCGGATCTCGATCACCAGTGCTTCGGTGACCACTGCTTCGAAGGGATCCCCTTCGCGAAGCCCCTTCTCTTTAAGGATCGTGCGCATTTCGGTTTCGAGGCCGTGGTACCGGCGTTCGCCGAGACGCGCGAAGACATGAAAAATCGCCCCTTCGCGCTCGATCCGGTGGCGCGCATAAAGCAGGTACCAGATAACGCCGATGGTGACCAGGCCGAGAGTAAAGAGCAAGGGCAGCATGCCCATCTCGATGATCAGCCAGGCCGGCGCGAGGATGCCGAAGAACTGCATCCAGGGGTAGAAGGGAGAGCGGTAGCCGGGGTCATAGGAGGAGATTCCACTCTCCCGCATGACGATCACCGCCAGGTTGCAGAGAGCGAAAAGAAGGAGCTGAAAGGCACTGGCGAGTTTGGCGATGCGCGTGGGGTCGAAGGCGGTGAGGGAAAAGAGAACAATGACGGTCGTAAGAATGACCGAAGCGATCGGCGCGCCACGCCTGTTGACCCGGCTGAAAATGGCGGGCAGCAGGCGATCGCGGCTCATCGCCAGGGGATAACGAGAGGAACTCATGATTGCCGAGTTGGCAACCGAGAAAAAGCCGAGAAGTGCGGCGACGCTCATGAAAATGGCGCCCGGACGCCCGGCCAGGACCAGGGCGGCGGTGGCGACCGGGTGCTTGTCGCCGGCGAGGTCGATGGCGGGAACCACGCCCACCATCATGATGGTGCCGACTGTATAGAGAAGGAGGGCGGTGCCGAGCGCGAGAAACATGGCGCGTGGCAGGGTGCGCTCCGGATCCCGCACCTCTTCGGAGATGCTGACGACGTTGGTGAGCCCCATGAAGCTCACGTAGACCAGACCAGCGGTTCCGACCAGCCGGTTGATGCCGGCGCCGAAGTAGTTCTGAAAATGTGTCGGTTCCATGTTGCCGAGTCCCTTGATCACCAGCCAGGTGAGGATCGGCAGGAGGCCACAGACCAGGATCATCTGGATCTGGCCGGTCTTCTTGGCGCCGGCGATGTTGATGAGACCGAAGAGCAGGGTGAGGCCGATGCCGAGCTGCTGCACATTTAAGTTGGGGAGCAGAAAGGTCATGTAGGCGCCGATGCCCACCAGGGCAAAAGCGGCCTTGAGAACCAGGGAGAGCCAAGTACCGAAACCGGCGATGGTGCCGAAAAGGGGGCCGATGGAGCGGTCAACGAAATAGTAGATGCCGCCGGAGCGGGGCATGGCGGTGGAGAGTTCCAGCTTGCTGAAGACCGCTGGGATCACCGGGATGGCGGCGATCAGGTAGGCCAGCGTCAGAGCCGGACCGGCCTCGGCGAAGGCGATGCCCGGGAGGAGAAAGAAGCCGGAGCTGAGGGTAGCTCCGGTGGCGAGAACGTAGACCGGGAAGAGCCCCAGCTCTTTCTTGAGCAAACGTGTTTTTGCCATGTTGCGTTTCTGGCCCAGGGGCCGCCTGACCCGCGTTCAACCGTGAGCAAACTCAGCGGAAGGAGCGGTGGGTGAAGGGTGGCGCAGCGAGGGTCGATGCGAAACCAAGCATAGCGTTTTCAGCGGCTTTGGGGGCAAAAGGAGGAAAACTCCATCCAAAAAGGGCGCGGGGCATTTGGTGGAGAGGGTTACGATAAGAGCAGTTTCAGCGCGGGGCGCTTCCCCGTGCTCCCC
>JALXCG010000808.1 GCA_026991065.1 Gemmatimonadota bacterium
GGCCGCGGGGTGACGCGTGGTGTGGGTCGGGGCGCGAGCCGGGGCGCGAGCCGGGGCGCGAGTCGGGCGAGCGATCTGCGGGATTCGGCGCCGGGCGCGGGCAGTGATGAGATTCCGGCCGCGCGGGTGACGGTGCTGCAGCGGGAGGCGTTTGCGCAGCGGGTGCGGATTCAGTGCGCGGCACCGCGGGAGCGGCGGAGTGGCGCGCCGGGAGCCGGGGAGGTGGGCGGTCGCTATTTTCAGTTGCAAGGAGCGGGGATCCATGCCGATCCCGGGGAGCCGGTGGTTCCGGTGATCTCCCGGGTCGTGGCGCTGCCCTTCCGCGACACACCGGTCCATGTGCAGGTCGAGAGCGTGGATGAGGTTGCGCTGGAATTGGGGCCGGAGTCTGTGCCGGTGCTGAGCCGGGGGCTGCCGGCGGGGAAGGATCCGGCGCTGGCCTCCGCGGCGATCGCGGGAATGCGCTTTGAGCCATCGTCGATGAACCGGTTGCTGCCCGCGGTTCCCTATCGGATTGAGCGGCTCTGCGTTGATGGGCTCTATCTGGCGCGGATCTCGTTCTACCCGCTGGCGATCCGGCCGGCGAGCGGCACCGCGCTGCTGCGGCGTGACGTGGTGTTGCGAATTGGTGTTGAACGGCCGCGGCGGGAGCCGGCGGCGGCAACCTTGGCACGTGCTCCTCTGGGAAAGAGATGGGACGGGCTTCTGCTCAATCCGGAAGGCGCCCGGCGCTGGCGGCGGAAGCGCGGCCAGTGGGTTGCGGCGGCCCCGGCGGCTCCGGCGGCGCCGATGAGTTCGGACGATCAGCCGGTTTTGCGCGTGCTGGTGGATCGCGACGGCATGACCGCATTGACCGGCGCCGAGATTGAGGCCGCCGGCATCTCCCTGCGGGATGTCGATGTGGCCACGTTGGCCTTGACCGAGCGCGGCCTTCCGGAGCCGATTCTGGTCGAGGAGGGCGGCGATGGGCGGCTGGATCCCGAGGACCGGATTCTCTTCTACGGGCGGGCGCCGCGCGGCAATGGACGGGAGCACAATCCCTACACCACCGAGAATGTCTACTTCTTGACCTGGGGCGGGGAGCCGGGGGCACGCTTGATTCAGGAGGACGCGTCGCCATTCGAGCGGGATCCGACCCGGTTCATTGAACCCTCGGCGTTCCGCTGGACGGTCCATGTGGAGGAGGACTCGATCTTCTCGCGCTTGGGCCAGAACGGCACGGTGGGGCTGGATCACTGGTTCTGGCGCACGGTTCACGCACCGTCACTCACGGTGTTGCCGCTTGATCTGCCGGCGCCGGATGCGCTGGGTGACCGCGCCACGGTGCGGGTCCGTTTGATGGGGGCGACCTTCCCGGCGGAGTATCCGGATCACCACCTGGAGGTCTATTTCAACAGCAGCTCCTTGGATGATCTGACCTTTGACGGTCAGGTGGAGGTTCTCCACGAGTATGACGAGCTGCCGATGAGCAGCCTGCGGGACGGTGGCAACGAAATCAGCCTTGTGGCACCGGGAGACACGCCGGCCGGAACACTGGACGAGGTCTTTGTCGACTGGGTCGAAGTGGAGTATGACCGCCTCTTTCAGGCCGTCGATGGAGTTCTGGCGTTTGCCGCTCCCGCGGAGAGCCCACAAGGCCTCTATCAGTTCACACTCAAGGGATTCGATTCGCCCGATGTGCGTATCTTCAAGATCGGCGTCGGAGAGATGGTCAATGGTGTCGTTCAGCGGACGCGCGGGTCCGGGCATTATGAGGTGACGATACAGGATGCGCTCCTGACCTCGGATGTTCGCTATTTCGCGCTGGAGGCCGACCGCTTCAACCACCCGACCGGCGTGGAACAGGTTTTTCCCGGCGCCGATCTGCGGGATCCGGCGCGGGCCGCGGAACTGCTGGTGATTGCGCCGCGAGAGTTCGAAGAGACACTGCAGGGTTATCTGGAGTGGCGGCGGAAACAGGGCACCAGCGTCAATTTGACCATTGCCGAAGATCTCTTTCATCAATTCGGCGGTGGCCTGCCCAGTCCGGAGGCGCTTCGCGCCTATATCCGCATGGCGATGCAGGAATGGAGCAATCCCGAACTGCGAGCGGTGCTCTTGGTGGGGGATGGAACCTGGGACTACCGCAACATCCAGGAGGGCGATTCGCTGGAGAATCGGATCCCCGCGGGGATGGATTTCAATGTTGTCTGGGGCTACACGTCGTCCGACAACTGGTATGTCCTGCCGGAAGACGATGCGATTCTCCCTGCTCTGCCGATCGGTCGCTGGCCGGTGCGAACCAGCGCCGAGTTGGAAACTGTGATCGACAAAGTCACCTCTTATGCGCAGCAGGGGGACTGGTGTCGTGTGGTTGAGGTGATCGGAGGCAACGGCCAGGAGTTCCGCGACCGGGGCGAGGAGTTGATTCAGCAGATTCCGCGCTGGATGAAGCCGCAACGTGTCTACACGACGAAGGATCCGGAGCGCGAAGATGATCCCAGTTTCCGTGGTGGACCGGAACTGACCCGTGACATTGACGAGGGGGCGCTGATTCTCAATTTTCAGGGGCATGGCGGGGGCGGGGTCTGGTCCGACGCCGACTTGCTTGATATCGAGGATGTGCCGCTGCTGCGCAATGGCGACAAATTGCCGGTCGTGTTTTCCATGACCTGCTACACCGGTTCTTTCGCCGACCCCGGACCGGCGGCGATTGGCGAGGTGTTCTTGACCGAGGCGGACAAGGGGGCGGTTGCTTTCTTCGGTTCCTCCGGCTTCTCCTATGAAGCGCAGGGGCACGAGCTGAATCAACATCTCTTTGACGCGGTCTTTGATTTTGAGCGCGAGGATCCGACCCTCGGAGCTGTGGTGGTTCGGGCCAAGGAGCGCTTCTATCTGGAGAATGACGGCCTGATTCCGCGCGACATCGTTCGCGCCTACAACCTGCTGGGGGATCCTGAGATTGTTCCGGCGGTTCCCGAAGAGGCGATCAGTGTCTCGGCAACACCGCAGACTGTTGCGCTTGGGGAGGCGGTTGAGGTGCAGGGAAACTGGCCGGGTGGCGGTGGTGAATCGCTGACGCTGGAACTCTTCAACGGCGATGAAGTGGTTCGCGATCAAACCACGGTAAATGTGGATGCCGGCGGTGGGTTCAGTGCGTCGCTCAGGGTTCCACAAGACGATCGCAGCGGTGTCTGGAGCGTGCGGGCGCGTGGTGGCCACAATTACGGCGGCTGCGCACTTGGTGTAGAGGTACCGGTGCTGGCGGAGTTGACGACCGATCCTCCGCTGGTGCGCGCAAATGAACCGGCGCGGGTGCGAACCCGGGTGGCCGAGAGCAGCCTGTTCACGGAATACCACCTTGTATGGGCGATCAACTCTCTCTTCAACAATGCGGATACTTTGGAGCTGATCCCCGCCGGCGACACCGGCGCCTATGTCAGCAACGACACCATTCCGGGACAGCCAGGGGGGCGGGAAGTGTTCATGAAGGTGGTTGCCGCCGGGGATGGGATTGAACCCTGGGTCGGTCCGGTCAGCTCCTACAAGGTGCGGCGGCGGGAAGATCTGACTTTTGCCGATGGTCCGCAGGGTCGCTTCGAAGGCACGACGGCGGTCACTTTTGGAGTGGATGTCGCCAATGTGGGACAGGTGGACGCCACCGATGTGGAGGTGAGTTTTGGTTGGTACCCGGTGGTGATGCAGGCGGACACGGTGTATATGCCGGCGGAGGATGAGTGGAACGCGTTTGAACCGAATTCGGAGACCCGGGTCGATGTTCCGGGGAAGGCGGTGACGCGGGCGGAGATTCTCTGGGATCTGCCGCCGGGGCCGCACCTGGTGCGCGCGGTGATCGATCCGAATGATCGCGTGTCGGAGAGTTCCGAGGCCAACAATGTGCGCGTTCTGCAGGTCTCGGCCGACCACTATCTGGTGACTCCGGAGGAGGGCACAACCGGGCCGCGTCCCTCCGCGGATGGCAACCTGCATGTGGAGGTGCAGCCGGACGTGGTTTCGGAGCCGACCGTGCTGGTGGTGGAGCGGCAGGCGATGCCGGAGCCGACTGCCCAGGGAGACTACGAACTGCCGCGATTCTACAGTGGGGCGCAGTCCATCGCATACTGGGTGCATCCCGCGGACAGCAGCGTCACTTTGCCGGGAATCGACATCACTTTTCACACCGACGGCGCGGCAACCACCGACCTGGCCGCCTACCGCTGGGATCCCGACCGGCGCAAGTGGATCCGCTATCCCAGCGAGAGCCGGACCGCGGGTGATATCCAGGTGGAGAACCTGGAAACGGGTGTCTATACACTCCTGGACAACCATGACCAACTGCCGCCGCAGGTGGAACTGCAGGCGCGCGGCCGGCGGATCGCCGAAGGCGGCTATGTGATTCCACGGCCTCGGCTGGATTTGATGGCGCAGGATGCCAACGGCATTGATGTGCGTCCGGAAAAGATAGTGCTGCGGATTGATGGCGAAACGCTGGAACGCAGTAGCTATTCGGTGGCCCCCAACCCGCAACATCCCAACCTGGTGGCGATCAGTACCCCGACGGAGCTGGGACGCGGCTCCCATGAGGCGGAGTTGGAGATCGAGGATGTGAATGGCAACAAGACGGTCAGTGCCACCTCTTTCCTGATCGGCGAGCGGACTCGGATTCGCAATCTGGCGAACTACCCCAATCCCGCCGGTGCAGCGGGTACTACCTTCACTTTCACCCTGGAGACGGATTGGGCCGCCGTCGATGAAGTGACGCTGCGCATCTACACGCCGTCGGGGCGGATGATTCGGGCGTTTTCCTCGAAACGGGATCTGATCCGCTCGGTGGATTACTCCGAAGTGCCGTGGGATCTGACCGATTCAGTTGGGCGCCCGGTGGCCAATGGTGTCTATTTCTATCGCGTCGAGGTCAAAGGAGCAAAGCATAGCGAACGGGTTTCGCGCATGGGGAAATTGGCGGTGCTGCGATGAGCGGTCTTTTCAGGTTTTCCAGTTGGGTGCTGCTGGCGCTGAGCACGGCGGGTAGCGCGGCGGCCAATGATGTGCGCTACGCGGCGGACTTCATGGATGTCGGCATCGGCGTTCGGGAGTTGGGAATGGGCAGTGCGGCCGGCGGAGTGGAGAGCGGCGTCGCGGATTGGTGGAATGTGTCGCTGATGTCGCGGCTGCGGGCCCGAGAGATTCACCTGCACCACACCTTCTATGCCGGCGGGCTTGCCAATCTCGATTTTGCGGGCATTGCCTGGCCGCTCGGCCGCTCCACGGCGGTCTCCGCATCGGTGTTGCGCTTTGCCGTTGACCAGATTCCCCGCTTCAACGACATTCTGGATCCGGATGGGCGTTCCGAGCGCGAGAACAATTTGGCATCCCGTCCTTCGGGAGTCCCGGCGGGGTTTTTCGATTCTCAAGATCTGGGGCTGCGCCTTTCGGTGGCGCGGTGGACCCGCCGGATTGTGGATTTCGGCTGGCTCTACAGCCCGTTTCCGTTGGAACTGGGGAGCGGCGCTTCGGTGAAGTACATTCGCCAGTCGCTGGATGATCATCTGGCGGTGGGCCTGGGCGCCGACGCAGGGGTGCACATGACTTTTGGAGGTGCCCAGATGGTCGGTTGGGACTTCCTTGGGGACTTCACCAGTGCGCTGACACTGACCGACATCGCCGCCACCCAGATCACCTGGGATACTCCCAGTCGCGCCAAGGCGTCGATTCCCATGCGGGTGCGCTACGATTGGGGCTACGTGCAGGAGGTGGGGAGTTTGCAGAGTCGCCTGGTGTTGGCCTGGGGGCGCACCTGGGATCTGGACGACGGTGGCCGCACCGATCGCGGTTTCGGCGCGGAGTGGGGCGTGCGACAGAAGCTCTTTCTGCGTCTCGGGCAGCACCGCGATGATTGGTCCGCGGGGCTCGGATTGCGGGTGTGGAAGATGCAGCTCGACTATGCCTTTTTGGCGGCTGAAGCCCTTGATTCTCACCGCATCGATTTGACCTTCATGCCTTGGAACTAAACCATGACTCACGCGCGTGTTGCGGTATTTGCCCGGTGGACTCTCGGGGCCCTCTTGCTGGGAGTGGTGATGCAGGGATGCGTCGAACCCGCCGACGGCCCCGGTCTGGAGCCCCTGCCGGAACTGCACTTTGTTCCCACCTCCGCACCGACCGCGGCACGTGAACGCGGCGTTGATTTTGAGGCCGGCACTGCGCTCGGTGTGCACCTCGAGTGGTTTTCTCCTCCTGCCGGCGCATTGGAGGAGGTCGCCGTTTGGCGCGCGGGATCCGACCTTGAATTTGACCGGATCGCGGCCTTTGCACCCGACGACACGACCGCCACCGACTTTGTGACCGCGCTCGGCACCTGGTATTACACCCTCGAAGGGCGGGGCTATGACGGCCGCACGCGGGCTTCGAGCGACACCGTGGCGATCACACTGATCCATGCGGCCAATCCTCTCTACCCCGGAGCACAGGCGACAGTTGGGCCGAGCCCGGTGTTTCAATGGAGTTGGCCCGATCCCGGCACGCTGCCGGTCTTCGTTGTGCGGGTCGAGACTCTGGCGGGCGAGAGTGCGTGGATTTCGCCCGAGCTGGAGTTCTTTGAAGGGGCCGAGACGATTGAGGTGGCCTATGAAGACGGTGTGACGCCACCAGATCTGCCGGCCGGCAGTTACCGCTGGCGGGTGGATGCCGTGGACCCCTCTGATCCGATGCGAGGTTCCGAAGCCGCTTGGACGGCGTTCAATGTTGAATGAGCTGCCCGGAATGCACGGAATGAGGTGGCGGTTCGCGGGATTCCGCCGATCTGCCGAAGAGAAGTCAGTGAAATCTGTTCGCCGGCCTTGGCGTTGTCGCCAGGGCGACTCTCAACCCCATACGTTGGAGCATCGATGAAGAGCCGGATCAGCAACCGGATACTCGCCGTGTTCGTCGCCCTTCTATGCGTGACGCCGGTCTTGCGCGCGGAAGAGTCGGTGGTTTCCCAGGGGTCCTCGCCTGCGTACTACATCAGCCCCGGTTACGAGTCCAGGCTACAGATCACCGTGCACATATGGGGCGAGGTCCACAAGCCGGGGCTCTATGTGGTCCCGGACAACACCGACCTGGTGACTCTGCTCTCCTATGCCGGCGGTCCGACGAAGAATGCGCGCGTCTCTTCGGTCAAGTTGATTCGAACCACGGAAAATGGTGATGAGGTGGAGGAGATCGACATCAAGGACTACATCTCACACGGCAATCCCGCGGCCACCATGGTGCTGCAACCTGGAGACACCGTGGTCGTTCCCGGCAGTGTCTGGTACGCCATCGGGCGTTTCTTCGGCTTTATGACCCAGGTCGCAATTGTTGCATCCACCGCCAACCTTATCTTTTTCTCCAACTAGGATCGGCTGATGGAAGAGCGTGAACCGCAAGACATCACACTAATGGACTATGTCCATATCGTCTGGTCTCGGCGTTGGATGGTGGGGCTGATCACCCTTTCGGTGGTCGCCTTTACCGTGTTCTTTACCCTGCGCATGAAGCCGGTTTATGAAGCACAGACTTCGCTGCTCATTGAATCGAACGACGCCGGCGCGTTGTCGATCTTTGACCCCACCGGTTTGATGAAACAGAAGTTTCTCATCAACAACGAGTGCGAACTGCTGCGCAGCCGCAGTTTGGCCCAGCGAGTGCTGGACCGGGCGCGGCAAGAGGGCTGGACGCCGCCCGAGACCGCCTCACCGGATGTGGATTGGGTTGCGGCGCTGCGTTCACGGCTGACCGTGAGTTCATTGAAGGATGCCGATGTCATCACGATCAAGATGACCGCCGGCGACCCCGATGAAGCCGCCTATTTTGCCAACTGCTTCGCGGATGAATACCGCAATCAGAATATCAGTCAGAATCGCGGCGAACTCTCCGGCGTGCGACGGTTTCTTGAGGAGCAGTTGGAGAAGGTCGAGGAGCGGCTGACACAGTCGGAAGAGGAGTTGCGGGCGTTCAAGACCGAATCGGGGTTGGTGTCGCTGAGCGACGAAGTTGAGTCGATGGTGCGCCAACTTGCCGAGTTCGAGAGCGCGGAGAACAGTGCCCTGGTGGACAAGCGCGCGCTCGAAAGCCGCCTGGCCTATGTGAAATCACAGTTGGAGGAGTCGCGGCGCGGATTGGTAGAGGATCTGGACGACTCCACCAACCCGCTGGTGGTGCAACTGCGCGATCAATTGGTCGCCCTGCAGACCGAGCGAACCTCTCTTCTGGTGCGTGGCGCTCGGCCCGATGCTCCGCAGATCCTGGAGTTGGAAAGCAAGATTGCCGAGGCGCGCAGCAACCTGGCAGAGGAGACGCAGAAACTCGTCGAGCGCGGACTGGTGCCCGGGGATCCCCTGGTCTACAACAACGAACTGGTCGAGAAGATCCTGGAACTGAGCACGGAGCTGGAGACCGCATCGGCGCGCGCCGCTGATCTCCATGCGGTGGTCGAAGAATTCAACGCAAAGTTGCAGACGTTGCCGGACAAGGAACTGGAGTTGGCGCGTCGAACCCGCGAATACACTGTCGACGAAAACACCTACCTCATGATGAAGAAGAAGTATGAGGAGGTGCGGATCTCGGAGGCGGGGGAGATTGGCAACGTGCGGATCATCGACACCGCCATCCCGGTTTTGGATCCCGTGCGTCCCAACAAACGCTTGAACACTCTGCTTGGACTCATCGTGGGCTTGGGGCTCGGTCTGGCCCTCAGCTTCTTCCTGGAGTATCTGGATACCTCCCTGCGCTCGATCGAGGAGGTCGAGAAGAAGCTCAATGCCACGGTTCTTGGCGCGGTCTCGCGTTGGGAGCGTCCCGATAGCGGGGAAACCGCGGGGGATGAAAGCGGGCGTTTGATCACCATGAATGCACCGCGCTCGGCGGTGGCGGAGGCCTACCGCACGGTGCGGACCAACATTGGATTCGCCGCCGTGGGGGCACCGCTGCGCACCATTGTGGTGACGTCGTCCGGTCCCAAAGAGGGCAAGTCCACGACGGCATCGAATCTGGCGATCACCATGGCACAGAGCGGCAAACGGGTGTTGCTGCTCGATGCTGATTTGCGCCGCCCGGTGCTGCACAAGGTCTTCGGCGTTGAGCGTGACTGTGGGTTGACCGACCACCTGGTCGGCGCAGTGGAGTTGAGCGAGATCATTCACGAAACACCGGTGGAGGGGCTCTGTGTTGTCTCCAGCGGCTCGATCCCGCCGAATCCTTCCGAACTGCTTGGCTCAGAGGCGATGCGCCAGGTTCTTGGCCGGCTGCAGGAACAGTTCGACCTGATCATTATCGACACCCCGCCCGTCATGGCCGTTACCGACGCGTTGGTACTGATCGCCGAGGTGGATGGCGTGATCATGATTGTCGAAGCCGGGACCACCGCGGAGCAGGTTGCGGTGCGGACCCGCCAGTTGATCGCTCCCGCTGCGCGCCGCTTCCTGGGGGTGGTACTCAACAACGTGGATCTGTCTCGTGGCTACGGCTATGGTCGATACGGTAGTTACCATTACCACTACCAGTATCATTATCAGAGCGAGACTGAGCCGGCCGCGGCCGGAGGTCGCGGTGGGCGGCGAATCGCGCGCAGCATGGCCCTTCTGGCGATCTTCTTCATCGCCGTGGCAGCCGCCGTGTGGTCGAATCGGGACCAGCAATCGCGGATTGCGGCTTCCGAGAACCTGGAAGACCTGATTCAAGCCCCGCCGTCGGGGAGCGTCGCGCAGCGTTGAGTTCACATCGGCGGCGCCGGTAGATGGAGTTTCGCATTCTCCCCCGCGGAGTGATATTGTCCGCCCTTGCCCCTGCCGTGGCCTTCGCCGCCACGGAGTGGCGCCGGGACTCCGGCGACGGCGGGCTTCCTCTTCCATAACTCGATTCCCGCACCAGGTTTGGTCACGCGACGGCGTGGCCGGCGAGGGAGTCAGGCCAACTCCGCTCTCGACTCCGGCTGGAGAAACTCCATGAGCAAACGCGTGCTGATTACAGGGATTACAGGCTTCGTCGGAAGTCATCTCGCCGACTACATATTGGCGGAGCACCCGGACGTTTCGATTTCCGGGATCATGCGTTGGCGTTCCCGAACCGAGAACATCCTGCATCTGCGTGACCGGCTCGAGTTGATCGAATGCGACATGCGAGATGCTTCCAGCGTGCGTGCGGTGATTGAGCAAGTGCGTCCCGATTGGGTCTTTCATCTCGCCGCGCAGAGTTTCGTTCCCTCCAGTTTTACCGCCCCGAGCGAGTCTCTTTCCACCAACCTGATCGGCCAACTCAATCTTTTTGAAGCGATTCGAAAATCGGGGCTGAAGTGCCGTGTGCAGATCGCTTGCTCCTCCGAGGAATACGGACTGGTTCATCCGGACGAAACACCGATCCGGGAAAGCAACCCGTTGCGTCCACTCTCGCCCTATGCGATCAGTAAGGTTGCGCAGGATCTGTTGGGCTTTCAGTACCACCAGAGCTACGGCCTTGATGTGGTGCGCACACGTGGCTTCAACCACACGGGTCCACGGCGGGGGCCGGTTTTTGTTTGTTCCGATTTCGCCAAGCAGATCGTCGATATCGAAATGGGGCGCCACGAGCCGGTGATCTCGGTGGGAAATCTCGATGCCGCCCGCGATTTCACCGACGTGCGCGACATGGTGGCCGCCTATTGGCTGGCCCTGGATAAGTGCGAACCCGGATCGGTCTACAACATCTGCAGCGGGGTCGGCTACACGATTCGCAATGTGTTGGATCGACTCCTGGCTCTCAGTG
>JALXCG010000809.1 GCA_026991065.1 Gemmatimonadota bacterium
GGCGGCGGAGCAGCGGCTGGCGGAGGAGGCGCGGGCGCTGCGGGTTGCCGTGGATGCGTCGCGGGCCGCGCGTGAGCTGGCGAGTTCGCGCTATGAGCGGGGGCTGGCCGGGGCGCTGATGCTCCTTGATGCGCAGCGCTCCAATTACGATGCCGAGAGTCGCTTGCTCGAACTGGAGCGACGCCGGCTGGACAATCGTGTGAATCTGCACCTCGCTCTCGGCGGGGGGTTTGTAGCTAGCGGAGCGCTGACAAAGCGCTCAGAGGATGCGTCATGACTCGCGTCAAAGAACTCTCCAGTGCGGCACTGGTGGTTGTGGTCGGAGTGCTCGGCATGGTGGCGCTGGTGCGCTCCAAACCAAGTCCGGGGACCGCGGAACCGGAGCGACCGCTGCCCCGGGTCCGAACCTGGGTGGCCCAGGCGGAGGATCTGGAACTGACGGTTACCAGTCAGGGGACCGTGCGCCCGCGGGCAGAGACCACGCTGGTGTCGGAGGTGTCAGGGAAGATTGTGGAGATCTCCCCCAATCTGGCCGAGGGGGCGTTCTGCACGGCCGGCGAGGTGCTGGCGCGGATCGATCCGCGGGACTATGAGCTGCGGCTGATTCAGGCGCGCGCGAATGTGGCGCAGGCCGAGGCGCGGGTGGCGCAGGAGGAGGGCGAGGCGGCGATTGCGCGGGCGGAGTGGAAGACGCTGGGTGACGGCGGGGACGCGGATCCGCTGGTCCTGCGGGAGCCGCAGTTGCAGCAGGCGCGGGCGGCGCTGGCGGCGGCGGAGGCGGCGCGTGATCAGGCGGAGTTGGCGTTGGAACGGACGCGGATTCGGGCGCCCTACGCGGGCCGGGTGCAGGCCAAGCTGGTGGACGTGGGGCAGTGGGTCGGTCCCGGCACGCCGTTGGCGCAGGTTTTCGCGGTCGACGCGGCGGAGATCAGTCTGCCGGTGCTGACCTCGGACCTGGCCTACCTGGATCTCAGCGGGCTGCGGCTGGAGGTGAACCAGCGGTCCGGGAGCGGGAGTTCGGGCTCGGGCTCAGGCTCAGGCTCGGGCGCTGCCGGACCGCCGCTGCGTCTGCACGCGCAGTATGCCGGAGAGGCGCGCACCTGGGAGGGAAGCGTGGTGCGTTTTTCGGCGCAGATCGACCCGGTCAGTCAGATGGTTCATCTGATCGGCCGGATCAATGCCCCCTACGGTGGAGACCACGAAGTTCCGCTGGAGATCGGGCTTTTCGTCTCCGCCGAAATCGGCGGAAGGCGGGCGGATGGCGTGATTCCTCTGCCGCGTGAGGCGTTGCGCGGTGAAAACCGGGTCGCCGTGGTGGATGGCGAGGGGCGGCTCCATTTTCGCCAGGTCGATGTGCTCAAGTTGGAGCCGAAACGGGCGTTGATTCGTGGCGGCCTGGAAGCCGGCGAAGTCGTTTGCCTCTCGCGCTTGGAGAGCGCCGTGGATGGCATGCGGGTGAGCCCGGTAGAGGATGCGTCATGAACCGAGTGATTGAATGGTTTGCGCGCAACAGTGTGGCTGCCAATCTGTTGATGTTGGTGGTGGTGGTGGCCGGCGCGCTGGCGATCCCGACCATCAAGAAGGAGGTCTTTCCCGAGATCTCCTCCGACATGGTTTCGGTGAGTGTTCCCTACCCGGGCGCCACTCCGGCCGAAGTGGAGGAGTCGATCTGCACGCGGATCGAAGAAGCCACCCAGGGCATCTCGGGCATCAAGCGGATCACCTCGACCGCGGTCGAGAACGGCGGCACGGTGATGATTGAGCTGATCCCGGGGCAGGATCTGCGCACTGTGCTGGACGAGGTGAAGACCGCGGTGGACGCCATCACCACCTTTCCGGAAGAGGCGGAAGCGCCAGTCGTGCAGGAGGTCAAGCGCACCACGCAGGTGGTGAATGTCGCGGTCTCCGGGCCAGCCGAGGAGTTGGCGCTGAAGCGGCTTGGCGAGCAGGTGCGGGATGAGATCTCCAACCTGCCCGGCATCACCCTGGTGGAACTGACCAATGTGCGCCCCTACGAGATCTCGATCGAGGTTTCGGAGCAGGCGCTGCGCCGCTTCGGGATGACTTTCGACGAGGTGGCGCGGGCGGTGCGCCGGGCGTCGCTGGATCTTCCCGGAGGGACGGTGAAGACCCGTGGCGGTGAGGTGCTGGTGCGTACCAAGGGGCAGGCCTATCGGGCGCCGGAATTTGCGGCGCTGGTGGTGCGCACGCTGCCGGATGGGACGCGGCTGCGGGTGGGAGATCTGGCCACGGTGGTGGACGGTTTCGCCGATTCCGACCTGACGGCGCGCTTCGATGGGGAGCCCGCGGTGCTGGTCGAGGTCTATCGAGTGGGGAACCAAAGCGCGCTGGAGGTTTCGGATGCGGTTACCCGCTATGTGGAGGAGGCGCAGCCGCGGATGCCGGCGGGGATCAAGCTGACCACCTGGATGGATGAGTCGGTGGTATTGCGTGGGCGGCTCGGCCTGCTGCTGCGCAATGGGCGACTGGGCATCATTCTGGTGTTCCTTTCGCTGGCGCTTTTTCTGCGCCCGAGCCTGGCTTTCTGGGTCACGATGGGGATTCCGGTCTCTTTTCTTGGGGCCATGTGGCTGATCCCGGCCGTTGGTTTGTCGATCAATTTGATCTCGCTCTTTGCCTTTATTGTTGTGCTTGGGATTGTGGTGGATGACGCGATTGTCGTGGGGGAGAACATCTATACCCATCGGGCGCGCGGCAAGACTCCGATCGAGGCCGCGATCGACGGCGCCAAAGAGGTGTCGATGCCGGTCGTGTTCGCCGTGTTGACGACGATCGCCGCGTTTTACCCGTTGCTGGCGGTTGACGGCAATATGGGCAAGGTGATGAAGCAGATCCCCATGGTGGTGATCTTGACCCTCATCTTTTCGCTGCTGGAATCGCTCTTCGTGCTGCCGGCCCATCTGGCGCATCTGCGCCAGCGCGATGGCGGGATGCCTGAATCGGCCGGAGGAGGTGGCGTGCGCCGCTCCTGGTACCGCTTTCAGGACGCCTTCAGCGCCGGCATGACGCGACTGGTGGAGCGCAGCTACAGACCGAGTCTGCGCTGGGCGACGGAGCGACGCTATCTCACTTTCGCTGTCGGGATTGCGGCACTGCTCCTGGTTCTTGGCCTGGTCGCGGGTGGGCATTTGCGGTTTACGTTCTTCCCGGCGGTGGAGGCAGACAACGTGGTCGCGGTCCTGACCATGCCGCAGGGAACCAGCGTCGAGCGCACCAGTGCGGCGATTCGTCGCATCGAA
>JALXCG010000810.1 GCA_026991065.1 Gemmatimonadota bacterium
GGCATGAGCGGAAAACTCCTCGTGTATCGATCCGGGAAGAGAGGCAGCACCGGCGGGTTCTCTGGAACCTCGTCTTGGACGCAAACTTACGCGGCGTACCGGTCTGGTCGAGTGGGTCTTTGAATTAATTCGACTCGCTGGTTGACCCATCGAGAATTCAGTCATTAACATTAATAACTTGCGGGCGACCTGTCTAGGAGCCTGTTGCAGCTGGCAACACAGCAAGAAAAGCGGGTCAGATCCAACACCCGCGCGAGCCCGGGTGCCAAGCCCACGGGTTCTCTCATATCTGGAATATCCCTTGCCCCCCCGAGGAGATCCATGCGCTTTACGACATCCCTTGCCCTCCTGGGCCTGACTCTTCTGGCCGGTGGCTCCGCCCTGGCGGGTGAAGAGCGTTGTGCCGTGTCCGAGTTGATGACTGCCACCTGGTGCGGTTACTGCCCCTACGCCGAAGAGGCCCTCTTGCGGCTTGAGGATGAGTATGACCGCAATCGGTTCCTGGTGATGGCGTACCACGTGGATGACGAGTATTCCAACAGCGAATCGGATGCCCGGATCAGCTACTACCACATCTCCGGTACACCGACCAATGCGATCGACGGATCGCGTTTGATCGTAGGGGGCTGGGACGGTGTTTACAATTCCTACAAGAGCCAGATCGACTCCGACCTGGCGACCGAGTCGCAGGTGTCGATGCGCATCAGCGGCTCGATGATCGACACCCAGGTCGATTACGCGGTCGAGGTCACCGCAAACAGCATGCCCGACTATGTAACCCCACGTCTCTACGTCGCGCTGGCCGAGCGCGGCTTGTGGGATGACGGGGCTGAGATGCGACCGGTCGTGCGGCGCATCGTCGGCCAGGATCTCGGCGGTCTCGCCGCCGCGGGGGATCAAGTCCTGATCACCGGCTCCTTTACCATGGAAGAGGGTTGGAATCCGGCCGAGATGGAGGTGCTGGCCTTCATCCAGGATGATGGCAACGGCAGGCGCGTCGACCAGGGGGCGCGAATGTTCTTCACCGATTTCGACGTCCCCGTTCGGTTGGTTACCGCCGCCGAGGACTCGGTTCGGACCATCAAGACCCACTTGACCAACCCCAACTCCTATCCGATCGATATGCGGATGCAGATGGCGGATATGTCCGAGGAGGGGTGGATGGGCACCTTCTGCATTCTGGAGTGGGGGATCTGTCTGCCCGACTCGATCGACATCACCATGCCGCCGGATTCCACGGTGACCGTGAAGTTGCAGTGGATCGACACCGGCGCCACTGAAAAGACGGTGACCTCCAAGTTCCTGCTGAAGACCGGCGAGAACTTCGACACGGTGCGCGGGGTTACCTACACCGCGCGTTCGGGCAGCGTCGATCTCGGAGTTGCGGAACTGGTGATTGATGACGATACCGACGGGGGCAGCAACGGTAATGGTGATGGTGTGCCGCAGCCGGGTGAGATGATCGAGTTCACCATCCGGGCGCAGAATGGCGGCAATCTGCTCGCCTATGATGTGAGTTCGCGGATGACGGCGAGCGAAACCAAGATTTATGTTTTCGAGCCCAACTCAACCTACGGCGACATCGCCGCCGGCGCCACGGTGGACGGCACCGTCGGCCGCTTCGCGGTCGACGAGACGCTTGAGCCCGGAATGGTCAATTTCTATGTTGCTTTTGAAGATGGTGAAGGGCACGAGATGATCGACACGCTGGAGGTCGAGATCGGCGCGCCCACCGGCATCGCTGGCGAGAATCCGACCCTTCCCATGCCGCAAGTGACCGCGCTGTTCCAGAACCAGCCCAACCCCTTCAATCCCCGCACCACCATCAGCTACGACGTGGCCGGTGAGAACCAGCCGGTGCAACTGGCCATTTATGATTTGAGCGGCCATGAAGTACGGCGGTTGGTGGACCAGCCTCAGTCAGCCGGGCACCATTCGGTGGAGTGGAACGGCTACGACCGCCAGAATCGCCCGGTCGCCAGTGGCGTCTATCTGTACCGGCTGCGTGTTGGTGAAGAGAGTCATACTCGCCGCATGCTTTTGGTGAAGTAGTAGTAAACCGCACACGCCATCTCCGAAGTTTTATCGGGAGTACTCTCATGCGCATGACACGCGCTCTGCTCTTGCTGATCGCCTGCTTCTCCTTTTCGTTCTCCACCAGCCCGGCCTTCGCCGCGGACAAAGCGCCCAGTTTCACTCTTGAAAAGGTTGATGGGGGGCGCCACAAACTTGCTGATTTTCTCGGCGAAGGTCCGGTGTTGCTCAACTTCTGGGCTTCTTGGTGCAAGCCGTGCAAGCAGGAGGCGCCTCATCTCATCGAGCTTTACAAAGAGATGCACGACTCCGGTCTGCAGATTGTTGCCATCAGCGTCGACGACGTGAACTCAGTCGGCAAAGTAAAGACCGCGGTACGCAAACTGAAGCTGCCCTACCCGGTGCTTCTGGACCCGCGTGGCGAGTATTCGAAACGCCTGGGCGTCGCATCGCTGCCAACCAATGTGCTGCTTGACAAGAACGGCAAGATCGTTCGCACCTTCACCGGTTTCCGACCGGGCGATGAGAAGGAGTTCGCCGCTGAGATCAAGAAACTTCTCGGCAGCAAGAAAGGTGACTCCTGACGTTTCGAGTCGTCGCATTCTCCGCCGCCAAACCGATGCGGCGGGAACCACATGCTTTCTGGAGATGATTCTTGAACAGCAAACGCGCCGTGTTGGCGGCAGGGCTGGGGATTGGCATCGCGGGGATTCAGGCAGAGGGTTTCGAGATCGGCAGCATCGCACTGCAGGGGGATGAGCAGCTTCTGGTGCAGCGCGGCGACGAGTCGTTTATCGACAGCGGCGGTGTCGTCGATCGCGACAAGGAGGTGTTCGAGAGCCGTCTCAGACTTGAGATGCGCTGGCGCAACTGGGTGCTGGGAGGCCGTTTCGACTATCTCGACCCGTTCTTTTTCGACGACATAGAATACACCGGCTTGCGCAAAGCTTTTCTTGAGTACGAAGATGGTGAAAACCATCTGCGCGTAGGTTCTTTCGCGACTCTTTTCGGCCGTGGCTTGGCGCTGAATCTCTTCGAGGATCCGGCCATCAACGCCGACCGGGAACTCCTCGGAGTTCTGGCGGAGCGGCGGACCGCCACCTACTCTCTGAGCGCGCTCTGGGGTTCGGGTGCCTATGAGTATTTCGACAAGCCCGACTCCTATAAGGAAGACAAGGTCGGTGCGGCCTATGCAACCTACCGCTTCCTGCCGCAATTCGAACTGGGCCAGGGGTATGTGGAGACGCGGGATGTGGAGCCCAACACCGAGGACTTCATCAACCGCAAGCATCTATCCACGCTGCGCATCGACCTCGACCAGGGAGCCCTCTATGGCGAAGTGGTGCAGAATTTCGTCACCCGGCCGGATGGCTCGCATCCCCCACACGGCCCGGGCTATGGCGCCTATTTTGAACTCAGTACCTGGGCGGGGCCCATTACTTTGCGCGGCGATTACAAGAATTACAATATGCACGAAGAAGCACACACAAGTCTTGGTGTGCCCTGGTCGGAACCTCCCTCGCTGCGCCCGGTCAATGATCTCACCACGCTCAACCGACATGAGTTCAGCATCAACAAGAACAACGAAGTCGGCTTCTCCCTGGAGGGTAGCTACGATGCCGATTTCGGTGGTTCCTTCTCTCTTTTCTATGTGAAGACCGGGGATCGCCGGTACTTCGATCTTGCTACGGGCGAAGAAAAAACCGTGTGGTTGCCGATTTGGCAGGGGGTCAGTGGAATTTCCGGCAGTTTGACCAATCTTTTTGAAGAAGTGACATTCAAGAGCGATCTGCCTCTGCTCACTACATGGTCTACCCATCTTGTGGCCGACTTCGCCGTGGACGGGCACATCGGTGCGCGCAAAACGCAATACACCCTGGGGTGGACCAACGAGGTGGATATCGGCGCCACACAGGGCCTGGTCGTGTCGCTGGAGTATCAGCACACGGACGACACCAAGTTCACCACCAACTTTGCGCGTGATTATCCCGGCGAGGACATTCCTGTTTTCCACGACGGGATCGCCACAATCACCTATTCACGCTCTCCCTGGTTGGCCGTGTTTGTTACCTACGAACGCACAAACGAGGCGAAACATTGGGAAGAGATCGGTTATAAACAAGCTACCGAAGCTCTCCGGGACTCCTATCTGCTCGGAGGGCTCAACCTAGATCTTACAGCGCAGACGCGGCTCGGTTTGCAGATCGGGCGCGAGCGCGGCGGGGTAGTCTGCCGCGGCGGCACCTGCAAGTTCATCCAACCTTTCAAGGGTTGGCGCATGGAATTGGTGCAGCGCTTTTGATGATCCAGTCCGTTTTTACCGCAACCCCTCCCCCCGGAGATCTGTCATGAAGCGATCATTGGCCCTCGGCCTCGTTTTTGGCGTCGCCTGCGCAGCCGGTTCCGCCCAAGCCGCCGACATTATCCCTCGCACCGTTGCCATGGAGCTGTTTACCGCCTCCTGGTGCGGTTACTGCCCGGCCGCGGATGCGGCGGCGGAGCAGTTGCGCACCGAAGAGGGCCGCGCCGGTACCGTTTTTGTGGAATACCACGTGAGCGACGCCCTCTCCAACAGTGACGGCAATCTGCGCCAGTCCTACTACGGTGTGACCGGAACGCCGACGATGATTTTTGACGGCATCAGCAAGGTGATCGGTGCCGGCGGGGATATGTACCCCACCTACCGGCAGCGTTTCGACTCGCGTCGCAACTACTCACCGATGGTGGACATTCGCGTGACCGGCGATATGACCGGCAATACCTGGACGATTCAGGGGTCGGTCGAGGTCACCGAGCAGATCTGGCAGACGGGCACGCCGCAGATCCGCATCATGCTGACCGAGGACGATTTGACTGCCGGTGGCCGGCACTACAACGGGGTGCTGCGTGACCATGTGGTGGACATCCCCCTGAACGGGAAGAGCGTGGGTTCGGTCACCTATATCAACGAGAGCTTTACTCCGAATGCTTCGTGGAAGAAGGATGACCTGAATGTCGTCGTGCTGGTACAGGAGACCAACTACAAAGAGATCATCGGCGCGAAGCGTTTGTCCGAGGTCTCCATGGATGTCCAGGGCGAAAGCTACACGGTGGCCCGTGGGGAGCACCTGCAGGTTCCGATCTCGCTGGAGAACATCAGCCGCAACGACCAGGATCTGACCATCTGGATGATCGCCTACCGCACCAACGGCCACCAGGTGGGTCCCAATCCGATCTATTTGGACACCTATTCCATCGCTTCCGGCGCGGCCGAGGAGTATATGCTCGATTACCCGATTCCCGCCGGCGCGCCGCTGGGTACTTATAAGGTTGCGGCTTGGATCGGTACCAGCATGGACGATACCCTGGAGTGGGACACCTATTCGGTGACGATCCAGTAAACTTCATGGTTCCGACTCACGTTCACAAGAGCGCCCTTCGCACTCGATTCCGGTGCGAAGGGCGTGCTTTTGGGTGAGGCCTGTCAGGAAGGAAGAGCATGGCCAAGGGTGACGACCGCGATGTGGTGGCCGCCGCGCGTTCGACTCTGCGGGAGAACCCGCGCGCTGCGGAGGTAGCGACTGAGGCGGTCATGGCTCTGCTCGCGCGTGGCGAACCGGACGGAGTGCGGGAGATCTTCGCCCTGGTGGATCCCGCGGTTCTCGCCAGCGATTCCGGTCTGCTCGATCTGCAGGCGTCGCTGGCCCTGATCGAAGAGCGCCACGAGGATGCTCTTGAATTCCTCCAGCGACTGGCGGAGGTCACCGACTCCGGAGCGCGCCCGGCACTGCGTTTGGCGAAGATCCTGGTACATCTGGAGCGGCCGGAAGCGGCGATTGAGTGGGCGCGCAAAGCGCGCGACCGCGATCCCGGTGACGTGACGGTGAGCCTGGAAGCGATCACCATCTTCTCTCGCGCCGGAGCTGTGGCCGACGCCCATGCCGAGGCTGCGCGTGTGCTGAGTGCGCACAAGGGTGATCCGCGCTTGCAGTTGCGCCTGGGGTTGCTGGCCCGGCGTGTCGGCGACCTTGATCTGGCGGTTGACGCACTGGCCGCCGCGACCCTGAGTGATGCCCCCTCCGCCGAGGCTTTTCTCCACCTGGGGTTGATCTTCTGGGACCACGTCCGCGGTCCGGAGTTCGCGCGCTCTGTGCACCAGATTGCTATCGAGCGATTCGGTGCCGATGCGGCCAACCTGCGGGAATTGGGCTGGATCGAGATCCTGAACGGCAACCGGCCGGCCGGTACCGCGCTGCTGCTGGCCTCTCTGAGTGCATTCGACAAGGAGCCGGCGCCCCTGATCCTGGAGCAATGGGCCGGCGAGGCATTGGCCGGCAGCGCGGAGGAGATTGTTGCCCAGTTGGAGCGCCCGCTGCCCGCGGTAATTCAGCATGGTGTCGGACGCTACTTCGGCAACCGGGGGCGCTTCGACCTGGCGGAGTCCTGGTTTCGCGAAGCCCTTGTGGAGGCACCCGCTGCCGCCGCGATTCGCGTCGATCTGGCGCGCATTCTTGCGGAGCAACTGGAGCGCCCCGACGATGCGGTGGCCGAGTTGGAGCAGATCGACCTGGAGAAGGTGGAGGATCCGCAGACTCGGGCTGAGGTCGCTCATCTGCGAATGATGCTTGGCGATGGCCGGGAGAGCGGCACCGAGCCGGCCATCCCGGAGGAAGCGGGACGCCTCAACGGTGGCGGGGTTCTGGCGATGCACGCCCATCCACTCGATGCCGACGCGGCCGAAGGGCGCGCCTGGCGGGGTGAGGATGGGCTGGTTTCACGGGTGATGAGAATCCTCGCGCGACCCGCGCTGCGTTCGGTGCTTCTGGTTGGCGAGACGGGAGTTGGCAAATCTTCTCTGGTTGCCGAGGTGGCCCGCCGCATCGCTTCCGGGCAGTGCCCCGAGAGGTTGCACAAACATCGGATCCTGGAACTCTCTCCGACCGCACTGCAGACCGACATCAAGTACCTGGGTGAGTGGCAGACCAAGATCACTCGCCTGGTGCGCGAGATTCGCGAGGCGCCCGGGACCATCCTGTATATTCCGCGTTTTCATCACCTTCTCGGTGCCGGAGCTACTTTGGCCCACGAGGAGGATATGATCGGCGCTTTGGCTCCGCTGCTTGCGGCGGATCAGTTGGTAGTGGTTGCCGACGGCAATCCGGAGCCGTTGCGCCGCATGATGCGCACCCGGCCGGAGTTGGACCGGGCATTGACGCAGGTTGAGTTGCCGGAGCCGGATCGTGCCCAGACGCGGAAGATTCTGCTCGCCGCCCGCTCCTGGATTCGCGGCAACGACGGCCCTCGAATTGAAGCCTCCGCGGTGGATCGAGCGATCGATCTTTGCAGCCGCTTTCTGCGTCGCGAGCATTTTCCCGCCAAGGGGATCGATCTGTTGCGGGCTGCCCATGAGCGGGTTCGGGAGAGCGGTCGCAATCTGGTTACGCCGGAGGATGTTGCCTATGAACTCTCCGCCAAGACCGGGCTGCCACGCTTCCTGGTGCTGGATTCCGAGATGCTCAATCTGGACCAGACCCTGGCGTTCTTTCGCGAGCGCATTCTGGGCCAGGAGGAGGCCTTGACCGCGCTGCAAGACACGGTGGCACGGATCAAGACCGGTTTGCAGGATCCGGAGCGACCACTCGCAACCTATCTGTTTACCGGGCCCACCGGCGTGGGCAAGACCGAAACCGCGAAAGTTCTGGCCGCCTATCTCTTCGGTGACGAGAAGCGGATGATTCGCTTCGACATGAGCGAGTTCGTCGACCATTTGGCGGTGGAGCGGTTGATTGAAGCCCGGGACCAGCAGATCGGCTCTCGCGGGCATCTGACCGGTGCGGTCCGTGAGCACCCACTCTCCGTGATTCTTTTCGACGAGATCGAGAAGGCGCACCCGCGGGTCTTCGATCTTCTGCTGCAGGTACTCGGCGAGGGGCGCTTGACCGACGCCCGCGGTGAGACGGTGGATTTCCACGAGAGTGTGATCATCATGACCTCCAATCTGGGCTCGGAGCGCGGCGCGGATGGAGGGTTGGGCTTTACCCGTGATCGGGCGGCCGCGGAAGCATCGGCGATTCGGGAGGAGGTGCAGCATTTCTTTCGTCCCGAATTCATCAATCGGATCGATCGTGTGGTGGCGTTCCGGCGCCTCTCGCGCGCCACTTTGCGAACCGTGGCACAGCGTGAAATCGGCCGCTGCATCGCCCGCGAAGGGGTGGTCCGCCGGGGGATTGTGGTGGAGATCGACCCCAGTGTGGCCGACCGCGTTCTGGAAGAGGGGCAGAGCGTTCGGTACGGTGCGCGGCAACTGAAGCGCGCTGTGGAGGAACTGGTGGCGGTGCCGCTCGCGCGCCTGATCGCATCGCGCCAGATCATGAGTGACGAGACGGTCCGCCTGGTCGCCCGGGAGCGGCGGATTCACGCCGATGTCGTGCGCGAGGCACCGGCCAGTCGGCGCGCGGCGGTGGTGCGCTTCGGCAATCGCGCAGCTCGTACCGTAGAAGAGGTCCGCGCCGGGATCGGCAGCGCGGGAGAGCGTGTGGAGCATCTGGCGCAAGCGTTTGATCTGCCCGGAGCGCGGCTGCGGGCGGATGAACTGCGCCGCGAGATGGCACGTCCCGGTTTTTGGGACCATGCGGCGGCATCGGCGCGGACCCTGCGGGCTTTGGCGGAGGCCAATCGCCTGCTGGAGCGGGACAAATCGGCGCGCGTGGCACTGGAGGAGGTGGGATTGCTGGTCGACCTGATCGCGGAGGGGCACCGGGAGGTTCTGGAGGAAGCTGACCAGAAGTTGCGTGAGGTTGAAGTGGAGATCGAGAAGATGGAGCTGGAAACCCTGCTCTCCGCGCCGCGCGATCGCTGCTCCGCTTTTCTGGTGATCTCCGCCGGCGGCCAAAGCAAGGAAGACGAGATCTGGTTGCGGGAGCTGATACAGCTCTATGTCAAGTGGGGCGAGGGGCGCGGGATGGAGGTCGCGGTGGTCGCCGAGCGCGGTTTCCGTGGCGCGGTGCGCGGTGGGGCGGTTCTCCATGTGAACGGTCCCTTCGCTTACGGCCTTCTGCGATCGGAGACTGGGACCCACCGCAAGGTATTCCAGTCGAAAGACAACGGTCGCTCAGCAGTGGTCGCGCGCTTGCGCGTGGTGGCGGAGCCGGCCGAAGCGGTGGCCCCGCCCGAGGACCTGCGTTATCGCGCCACCCGGGCCTCAAGCCCCCGTTACATCAGCAACGGTCGCGGCATTGTGTCGTTTCGGGCCGGCGGCGAGCGTTGGTCGCTGCGGACTCCGCATGAGGCGGCGGCCGCCGCGGAGTTCGCCGCCCTTTTCGCGACCGCTCTCGAACACTCTTCGATCTCGGTCGATCGTTTGGCGACGATCGCCCGCAATGTCGTGTTTTCGCCCCGGCAGATCGTGGAGGATCCTCGCAGTGGACAGGAGAGCACTGCGTTGCGGGCCTATCTTGACGGCGAGATCGACGAATTTATTCTTGCCTGCCTGGCGCTCGAGCCCAGCCGGGAACCGCAGCCGATCGCGTGATCGGGATTGGCGTTGATAGCACAACTCTGGTAGAAGAAGACTCATGGCACGATCGATCAACAATCTGAGAGAACAGCTACTCAAAGCCGGCCTGGTTACGGCCGATGAGATTGCGCGCGTTGAAGAGGAACGCAAGCGGCCGCCCGCGAGTTCAGGCAAACGCCGCGGTGACAAGGCCGGCGGTGCATCTCGCAGGGAGGGCCAGGCGCCGCGCGGGCGGCGCAAAGGCGGAGGTGGGCGGAAGCCGGCCAGAGGAGAATCCGCGGAGCATCGCCCCGGTTCGACGCAACGTCAGTCCGGCGGTCGCCCGGCACCGGTGCGCGGTCGCGATGAGCAGGCTGTTTCTGCACGCAATGGCGAGACCGGAGCGAAGCAGCAGCAGGCTGCTCCCGCCCGCCGGCGGAAGCGCTCGCGGGGGCGCAAGCGGGCCGTTGTGGCGGAGAATGTGCGGGCGAAGATTGTTCGCCACTGTCAGGCGGAGCTGATTCGGCTGCAGCCGGGAAGCGCGGTTTTCAACTATGTGCTGCCCAACTCGCCGCGGGTCCGGCGGGTGGAGATGGCGGAGGCGCAGCAGCAAGCGCTGGTTTCCGGGGAGTGCGCGCTGGTGGCGATCAACTCGGATGTGCGCTTTGCGCTGCGTAGCAAGGAAGCGCCCAAAACCTTCGGTCGCCGGGCAAAGCGCTACTACACTGGCGGCCCGGCTACTTCGACCAAGGCCCCCGATGACGGGGATCTGGGGTTGATGAAGGCGGCCGCGGCTCGAGAGCTGCGAAGCATGGATCCGCGTTTGGTACTTTACCTGCGGGAAGAGAGCGGGAAGGGCCAGCCGGAGGCAGACGCGCCCGCCGCGGAACCTGCCGCCGAGCGCTCTGTGCCGGAAGCGGAGGTCACTGCGTCGGCCACCGTCGCCGCGCCGGCTGTTTCGGCCTCTGAATCCGATGTTGAGACGGCCGAGGAGAATCCGGCCGTGGAACAGAAGCCGGCTTCCTCGACGACCGAGGGGGTGCCGGCCGGGGTGCCAGAACTCGCTGCGGCCGCCGTGCAGGATGCGCCGGAGCCCGTTGCCGCCGAAGCTGTGGCGGAGCCCGCTGCCGCCGTTCCGGTTGAGCCCGCCACGGCCGAATCCGACCCCGGTCCGGGGAACACTTTTTAGGAGCCTGTCGCGCATTGTCCTAACGGCGGTTTTGCCG
>JALXCG010000811.1 GCA_026991065.1 Gemmatimonadota bacterium
TGTGGGCGTAGCGCAGTTCACCGACCACGCTCACCGTATCGCTCAGGTGGAGCCCCGCGCCGCCACCAAATTGCCAGGCGAAGCCGCCGTAGAGATCGCGGCTGATGTTCCCGTCGTGCTCCTCGACGGTCCACACAATGCCATACCCAAGACCGCCGGACAGATAGGGGTTGAAGGCGGTTTCCGAAAGAACCGGCAGGAAATAGCGACCGGTGAAGAGCAGCGGCACATGATTCGATGTATAGGAATCGCCCTGCTCGATCACCTGGATCGGGTGACCGAACTCATCCTCGCCTGAGAACACACTCTGCGGATCCTCCACCGAATTCCGGTAGTAGTCGACGGCAAACCCGAACTCGAGCCGGCCGCTGGCGCCACCGGCAAACTCCAACCCCAACGCCAAACCATTGCCCAACTCCTCACCGGTCGGGTTGAACGCGCCAATGCGAAAATAGGTGGAACCGTTGTTGGCGCGCCGATGGCGGTGGTGATAAGTGGGGTAGGTGCGTGGATGCAGCAGAGAAAGAGAGAACTCCTCCGCGCCATTGCCGGCCTCGGCGGCGGACGCCGGTGAAGATGATGTCGCAATAGCAAGGAGCAAACCGGCGGCAAGAATCGATCGAGTTTTCATGGGGGTCTCCTGGAAAACAGCAAAAGCCAGGGGGCGAACCAGTCGTTAGCGCGAGCGGAACCTGAAAGAGCGGGAAACTCGCGCCCAACCTCCCTGCAAAAGCAAGATCCACGCCAACCCCGACCAGGGCAACCAGCAAGTTAGTACCGCGCCACTTAGAGCAGCGCGCAAAATTCTAGCGGGCCCCGCACCGCCCCTGAAGGTACGCTTGTCTGTCCCCCTCAGAGGCCAACTTCAGGCCGTTCCGCCCAGCGCCGGATCCGGGATTCCCACCTCGGCGAATGCCGCCGCCCGCAGCGCGCACGCATCGCAGCGCCCACACGCCCTTCCCGCCGCGTCGGGGTCATAGCAGGAGTTGGTGCGTCCGTAATCGACCCCGCAGGCCAATCCCCGCCGAATGATCTCCGCCTTCGACCAGTAGAGCAGCGGCGCGTGGATCCGCACCTCTCCACGCCCCTCCACGCCGGCGGCGGTGGCCAGATTCGCCATCTTCTGAAACGCCTGCAGAAACTCCGGTCGACAGTCGGGATAACCGGAATAATCGACAGCATTGATGCCCAGATCGATCCGCGGCGCGCCCAGCACTTCGGCCCAGGCCAGCGCGTGGGCCAGGAAAATCGTGTTGCGCGCCGGCACGTAGGTGGAAGGGATCCGCTCCCGCGCCAAATCCGCCGCCGGCACCGCCGCCCCGGCCGATGTCAGACAAGATCCGCCGATGGCATCCAGATCCACGCGCAGCACCAGATGACGCGCCACGCCCGCCCGCCGCGCCTGCTCCCGCGCGCATTCCAACTCCACCCGGTGGCGTTGCCCATATTCAAAACTGAGCGCATAGCACTCCCGCCCCTCGGCCCGTGCCAGTCCCAGCACCGTCGCCGAATCCAACCCACCGGACAGCAACACCACGCACTTTTCCGCCATCGCTTCGCTCGCTCTGCTCCCAGGCAATCCCAGCCGGTCGCCCCGTTCAGGGCCGTACCGGCAAGCCGCTCCGAAACTTCTCCGCATCCGCAATCAGGAACTCCGGCGGCACCGAAGCCGCCCCCCCCGCGGCATCGTAGTAGAGGCTCAGAGAGCCGCGTCGCTCGCCGACCAGCAGTTGCGTCAACGCCGTCGTCACCTCTTCGAGCGTCAGCTCCCGCAGTGCCGCAACCACCTTCTGTTGCCACTGGAAGTCGCCGCCCAAAACCAGACATTCATAGTCCAACCGCCGCAGGCGGGCGCGCATGTCGACCTCTTCCTGCTCCAGGTCGACGATCAACTCCGCCTTGGCCTGAGCAAAGCGCTCCTCTTCCAGCGCCGCCAACCCCGGCACGAACTCCCGCAACCAGTCATCCGCCCGTTGCCGCAACTCCGCCGCGCCATACTGGCCGGACTGAATGAGAAAATAGAGCGAATCACTCCGCCGCCCGGTTCGGGCACCACAGAAGACCACGTAGCCGAGCTGCTGCCGGGTGCGCATATCCCCAAAGAAGGGGGCCTTCAACAGGGTGGCGCCCAACCGCGCCAAAGCCTCGCCCCGCGGCGAACCCGCCCCGAGCGAAGCCACCAACATCCAGCAACTGTTGTTGGTCGCGGTGCTGAACCGGTGGGCCCAGGCCCGGTCGCCGGGGAAGACCACTTCCGCCGTGTGAGCCTTGCGCTCCGCCACCGGCAGCGCTTCTTCCGCCACCGCGGCGAAAAGCTCCTCCAGACTGCGCCGCAGCTCGCCCGCGTCGAGATTGCCATAGACCACCCCTTCGAGCGCCGTCCTGCGCAGCCCTTCACGCGCGAATTCCCGCACCTCCTCCAGCGTCACATCGGCGATCAGCGGCTCCAGGCGCCGGTAGTGAATCGCATGCGGCGAAAGAAGCCAATTCAACTCGCCCAGCGTCTGCCGATAAGCCTCTTCGTGCACAACATTTGCCAGGTCCCGCCGCAGCGTCTCCCGCAACTCGGCAAAGCTCTGCTCACTGATCGCAATCCGCCCCAGCCGCGGCGCCAGTGCCCGAATCAACTCGGGAAACTTCTGCGAATACCCCTCCAGATTCAGCAGCAACCCGCGCTCATCATACTCCACCCGCAGCAGCAGCCCCGCCATGCGCACCATGTAGTTCCACTCGCGCAGCGTCTCATTCAGCGCATCCGCATAGAGCGTCGCCACCACCGCGCTTCGCGCCGACCGCACCATCGCCGGTGAATGCAGCAGCAGCGCCAGATTCGCCTTGGGCAGACCAAAGCGCCGATCCTGCTCAAACCACACCACACCCCGCTCATCTTGCAGCAGCGGGTGTGGACCCACCTCCGACCCGTTGCGCAGCAGTGAGAGATCGGTCGGAATAAACGGGTTGGCTTCGGGATAGTGAAAGAGATCGCGATTCACCCCGCTCGCCCCCCGCTCCGCCGCGGCCAACTCCGCGTCATTCAGCGGCCGCCGGCTGTATTCAGTACCGTAATACGGCTCGACCCGATCCACCGGCACCCCCGGCGCCACCAGCACCGCCCGCATCCTCTGTGGCTGCAGATAGCTCACATAGTGCCGAAAAAGCTCCGGATCATACTTCACCGCCAGCGACCGCCGCTGCTCCACCTCGAGCGCCGGATAGTGCAGCATATCCGCCGCCAGACTCGCCGCGGTCCA
>JALXCG010000812.1 GCA_026991065.1 Gemmatimonadota bacterium
CGCGGGCGCCGCCTGCCGCTTCCGCATCCTGCCCCGCCAGCGCCAACGCTCGGCGCACCCCCTCGCGCACCGCGGCCGCCGGATCGGCCGGTGTCGAAGCCACCTTCACACACCACAAACGACCGGCCGGCGAAGCCAGCATCACATCGGTGAAGGTACCACCGCTGTCCACCGCCGCCACCCAACTCCCGCCGTTGCGCACTGTGCTAGGCTTCACTCTGCACCGTCATCTTACTAGCCGGAATCACCCTTCAGCCCTGACCGCCATGAAGTTGCTGCCTCTCGAAATCGCCGGCGTCGTCCTCGGCATCATCGGCCTGGGACAAGGCTGGAAGAGCCCGCGCGGCGGTGCCGCGTTGATGGTCGCCGGCGGCATCCTCTTCGGCATCGGCTACGCCGGTCGCGGCGGCAGCGCCGCCTTCTTCGGCTGGGCCTGGGCGATCCTGGTGCCGCTTTTCGCCCTCCTCCGCCAGCGCATCCGCGCCCGCGACGCCCGCCGCGCGCGCGAAGCGCGCGAGATTCTCCACCGCATCCACACCGCGCCCCGCGACGAGATCGACGGCGACGAAAGTGCCGATGAATGGAAGGACGACCCCTGGGAGCCCGGCGACGCCGACCGCTGACCCGGGACGCTTACCCCGCCGCCTCCGGCCGGCCACGCCATGCCCGCCACGCCACGCGCGCCGCGCCCGGCCGGCTACTCGGCGTTGGGGAAGATCGCCGGATTCTGCAGCTTCATCACCGCTCCCAGATCTCCCTGCACCTTCAACTTCTGCGTCATAAACGCCGTCATCGGATTGACCTTCCCCTCGATCACCCCGATCCAGGTCTCGTCACTGGCGATAATGGTCGAGGTCGGCGCCTCGTGGATCCCCTCGGTCACCTTGCACTGGCCACCGCCCACCTCCAGCACATAGTCGCCACCGTTGTCGCCGGAGATCTTGAACTGGATGATCGCTTCCCAGTCTCCGGCCGCCTCGGCATTGAAACGGTTGGGCATCTCCTCAAAAATCTGCTTTACGTGCGTGATCGCCATGAAAACCGACTCCCGCCGGCCACGAGGGGCCGGCCGTGCGCCCCCGGCCTGCCGACAGATCTCCGCAAGAGATTGCAGGACAGGGGATTGGATGATCTAATTAGAGTCTTTTGACCTTAGATTGCGCCCTCCGACCTGTCAACCGGGTCGCCCCGCCCGGTCCACAAATGGCGTGTCTTCCGCCCTCCAACCCCCGATACTCTTCAACGATTCACCCCAGGGGCCGATACAAAAAGCTACAATCCTTCTCCGCCAACTCCGCGGCGGTCGGGTGCCGCACCTCTCTCAGCATCTTTGGGAACGCTCTATGCGCGCATATATCAAAGGGCTCGGGACCTTCGTCCCGTCCCGCGTCGTGACCAACGCCGATCTGGCCGAAAAGATGGACACTTCGGATGAGTGGATCCGCCAGCGCACGGGCATTGTTGAGCGCCGCTACGTGGAAGAGGGAACCGCCTCCTCCGATCTCGGCTGCGCCGCCACCAAGGCCGCCGCCGAAGATGCCGGAATCGCCCTCGAAGAGATCGATTTCATTATTCTCGCGACACTTTCTCCCGATCGATTCTTCCCCGGCACCGCCTGCTATATGCAAGCCAAGCTGGGGCTTCCGGGAGTTCCCGCGCTCGACATCCGGCAACAGTGCACCGGCTTTGTCTATGGCTTGACCCTGGCCGAGTCGCTGGTGCGCAGCGGCGGCTACCGCAACATCCTGCTGGTCGGCGCCGAAGTGCACTCCCACTCGCTCGACTTCACCACCCGCGGCCGCGATGTCGCGGTGCTCTTCGGCGACGGCGCCGGCGCGGCGATCGTTTCGCCGCTGGAGGACGGGTCGGAGCGCGGCATTCTTGCCCACGCCCTGCACGCCGACGGCCGCTTCGCCGAGAAACTCTGCATCCACGGCTGGGACATTTCGCGCGACCCCTACATGACCGCCGAAGATATCGAGGCCGGCGAACAATATCCAAAGATGGAGGGGCGCTACGTCTTCAAGGAAGCGGTCACGCGCGTCCCGCAGGTGATCCACGAAGTCTTGGCAAAAACCGGCCACAGCGTCGCCGACCTCGATCTTCTCGTTCCCCACCAGGCCAACCTGCGCATCAACGAAGCCGTGGCCAAGCAGATCGGCATCGATCCCGCCAAAGTGGTCAACAACATCCAGCGTTTCGGCAACACCACCGCCGCCTCCATCGCTCTCGCCCTCGCCGACGCCCGCGCCCAGGACCGGCTCCACCCCGGCGACCTGGTCTGCCTGGCCGCGCTCGGCTCCGGCTTCACCTGGGGCGCACTCACCCTGCGCTGGTGACCGAACCGCGGCGGCAACCGCGTCTCGATTCTGCTAGACTGTCCGCTCCCATCGCATCCGAATCTCCTTCCGAATCGAGGCAAACCATGGATCAGGCCACGCGGAAAACCGTGCTCGAAGCCATCAAGACCGCCATCATCACCGAGCTGCGCGGTTACGAGATCTACCAGGCCGCCGCCGAACGCGCCAAAGACGCCGCCGCGCGCATGATGTTCCAGCAACTGGCGGAGGATGAAAAGCACCACAAAACCTTCCTGGAACGCAACTTCAAGAGCATCCTGGAAGATGGCGAGTGGGCCGTCCCCGCCACGCCGGCCAACCTCTCCCCGCTCGACGACTCCAAGATCGTCAACGAAAAGGTGATGTCGCAGATCAAGGGCGGCTCCTTCGAAACCGCCGTGGTCGCCGCCGGAGTCGAGTTGGAGCGTTCGGCGATCGAGTTCTACAAGAACGCCGCCAAAGAGTGCGAAGATGAGGAGTCGGCCAAGGTTTTCGAATTCCTCGCCAACTGGGAATCGGACCACCTGCGCAGCCTCACCGCCCTCGAAGCTCAGCTCTCCGAGCAATACTTCGCCGACCAGGGGTTTGCGCGCTTCTAACAATTTCTGTTCGCCGCACCAGGAGCGGCGGCAACGGGCGGCGCCGGGCTTCGCGCCGGAGCAAACCTCTCTTTCGGGCCGCCCCTCCTGGCCGAGAACGGGATTGGCACGCATTCCGCTTCAGGCTCATCTCATGCCCCTTCGGCTCTCTTCATTCCGCCCGCGGCGCGCGATCCCGGTGCTGCTGCTCCTCGCCGGCACCGGTGCGGCTGCCTCCCGCGCCGCGGCGGCCGGCGCCGCCCCGCCCACTGCCGGCGCCACCCCCCTGACCGACCGCTTCGACCCGCAAGCCGAGCCCTGGGC